>JBGPMT010000022.1:0-16599 GCA_041487135.1 Binataceae bacterium (SeqCode)
GGCGACGATCGCCGAGGTCAGCAATCTCGAGACGGTTGCGATTCTGCGCAATCAGCCATCGCCATGACCGCCTACTACGAACATTTTGGCCTGAGCGGCCCGCCGTTCCGGTTCGACGCGTCGCCCAACACGATCTTCACCGGTGACCGGGCCCATCGCGAGGCGCTGGCGGCGCTGGAGTGGGGCCTGCGCCATGAGCCGAGCGGCTTCACCCTGCTGGTCGGAGAACCGGGAACCGGCAAAACCACGCTCGCCTGCTCGATCCTGCTGCGCAACTACCAGCAGGTGCGCTCGGCCTACGTCGCTAATCCGCGGGTCGGTTTCGACGGGGCGCTGCGCGAGATTCTACGCCAGCTCGGCATCGCGCGTCCCGCCGGCTACCGAGCCGCCGCCATCGAGGCGCTCAACACCCTTTTGCGGACGCTCAGTCCCGGCGAACGGGTGGTGGCGGTCTTCGACGAGGCGCAGGGCCTGAGCGACGGCGATCTCGAAGAGCTGCGGCTGCTCTCAAGCTGCGGCCGGGTCGACGAGCGGCAGCTCCACTTCGTGCTGCTGGGGGTGCCCGAGCTGCTGGGACGCCTGAAGCAGCCGGGGATGCGGCAGCTCAGCGATCGAATTGGCGCGCGGTCGATTCTGCGTCCGCTCGATCGGCAGGACAGCCTGGCTTATGTGGCACACCGGCTGCGCATCCTGGGCGGCGATCCGGCACAGATTTTCCCGCGCCGCACGCTGGCCTGCCTGGTCGATCACAGCGGCGGCATCCCGCGGCGTATCAACGTGCTGTGTCACAACGCGATGTTGATGGCGTTCGCGTCGGGCGCCCGCCGGGTCGGGATGGATCAGGCGCAGGCTGCCATCGGCGAATACCTGGCGCTGGCGAAGGCCACTCCGACCGCTGAGCTGCGCGGGCCCTCGCGCGGCGAGCGCCCGTGGTTAATGCGGCTGGGGCGGCCAGCCACGGTCTTCGCGATGCTGTGGGTGACGGCGATGGGCGCGGTCTACTGCTGGAGCTTCCGCGAGGCGACCGCCCGCTGGATAACCGCGCAAGTGAACTTCGTGATCCAGGAGTTCGATCAACAGGCCAAGGCCGGTGAGACCGATCGACTGGACAAGGCCGGTCCGCAGCTCGCACATCGCGATTCGCATCGGTTCAAAACTCCCAGTGCTCGGCATCGCAGGAGCAGCCCGTGAGCAAATACTACGAGGCGATGAGCCGGCTAACGCCGGCAGACGAAGACCAGTACGACGAGACGATCGTCGAGGATGAGACGGAGCCGGAACGGTCGAACGCGATCGTGCCGATGCCGGCCACGCAGCGGCTGCTGGGGTCGCTCGCGCGATCGGACGAGATCCGCAGCCTCTGTGAACGCATCGCGCCGATGGCGATGGTCCAGAACTCGGTGCGCCTGCTGGTGAGCGGATGCAGTCCCGGCGACGGGACGACGACGGTGGCCGCCTCGCTGGCCTTCGATCTGAGCCAGCGCCTGTCGCTGGAGACGATCCTGGTCGACGCGCATCTGCGCCATCCGTCACTCCACCGGCTTTTCACGCGCGGGCCGCGATCGCCCGAGGTGCTGCTCGACGGCGCGCTGCAGCTGCGTGCCACCGGCTGGCCGCGGCTCCAGCTTGCGACCTGCTACCTCTCGGGAGCGGAAGCGGAGCGCCGGGCGGCGCTGGCCCAGCTCGAGGAGCGGCTGGCCGGGTTCCCGGCGGCGGTTATCGATCTGGGGGTGGCGCGGCTCGACAGCCGGATGCTGCCGCTGGCCAGGCCGGGTGACCCGATTCTGCTGGTGGTGCGCTACGGCAGCACCCGGCGCCAGGACGTGGCCACCACGGCGGTCGCATTGCGCGCCGCCAACCGCACCTTAGCCGGTGCGATCCTGAACGGGGTAGCCGATTCGGTTGCCCATCCCGGAAGGAAGTCGAGGATTTAATGAGCGGTTCTCTACCATTCGAACAAGTTCGCGCGGCGCAAGCAGCGCACACCAACAACCACGGCCATAGCCAGACCGCCCCGCAGCTCAACGGCATCGCGGTGGTCGGACTGGGCTACTGGGGACCCAACTGGATCCGCAATCTGCATCAGCTCCATTGCGCCCGCCGGGTTGTCGCGTGCGACCTCGATGCCGGACGCCGCGAGCACATCGCGGCGCTTTATCCGGGCGTCGCGACCACGGCCCGCTTCGAGGAAGTGCTGCGTGACGACGAGCTC
The DNA here is from genome assembly GCA_041487135.1 of Binataceae bacterium (SeqCode). Taxonomy (GTDB): domain Bacteria; phylum Desulfobacterota; class Binatia; order Binatales; family Binataceae; genus JAJPIG01. Next base: position 2,213 of record JBGPMT010000022.1, read on the forward strand.
GACGCGGTGGTGATCGCCACGCCGGTCAGCACGCACTATCGGCTGGCGCGGATGGCGCTGGAGGCCGGCAAGTCGGTACTGATCGAAAAGCCGCTGGCGATGTCGTGCCGCGAGAGTGTCGAGTTGGTGCGGATCGCGCGCGAGCAGGCGCGGACGCTGATGGTCGGGCACACCTTCCTCTACAGCGCGCCGGTGCTGAAGATCCGCGAGCTGCTCGACGACGGCGAGCTGGGCGAGGTCCTGTACATCGGCTCGACCCGCGCCAACCTGGGGTTGTTCCAGCACGACGTCAACGTGGTCTGGGACCTCGCCGCGCACGACATCTCGATCATCCTGATGCTGGTGGGCCGGATGCCCGAAACGGTGAACTGCCAGGGCCAGAGCCATTACGGGCAGGGCGTCGAGGACGTGGCGCTGCTGACCATGCATTTCCCGGGCAATGTCATCGCGTTCATTCACGTGAGCTGGCTAGATCCGAACAAGATTCGCCGCACCACGATCGTCGGCTCGCGCAAGATGCTGGTCTACGACGACACTCTGCCGCAGGAAAAGATCCGGGTCTACGATCGCGGCGTCAACGTCCAGCGCTACTACGACACATACGGCGAGTTCCACTTCTCGTACCGCTACGGCGACATCCAGATTCCCCGCATTGAGGAATCGGAACCGCTGCGCGTCGAATGCCAGCACTTCGTGGAATGCATCCGCGACGGCACCACGCCGCATACCGACGGCCTCGACGGCCTGCGCGTGGTAAGCGTGCTCGAGGCCGCCAGTCTCTCGCTGCGCGACAACGGGCGGACGGTGCCGATCGATCGCGCGGCGCTGTGAGGGGGAACAGCCATGGCGCAAGCTAATCTGCCGCCTAACGTGTGCGTGGCCGATGACGTCAGGCTCGGCGCCAATGTCCGGCTCGCGCCGTTCGTCAACCTGTACGGATGCGAGGTCGGCGCCGAGACCCGCATCGGCGCCTTCGTCGAAGTGCAGCGCGGCGCCCGCATCGGTGAGCGCTGCAAGATCTCAAGCCACAGCTTCATTTGCGCCGGGGTCGTGATCGAGGACGAGGTCTTCGTCGGCCACGGCGTGATCTTCATCAATGACCGTTACCCGCGGGCCACCACCGCCGACGGCAGCCCGCAGGCGGACAGCGACTGGAAACTTGAACCGACGCTAGTTGGAAAGCGCAGCTCGATCGGCAGCGGCTCGGTCGTGATGTGCGGCGTCAAAATTGGTGCGGGCGCGATGGTCGGCGCAGGCGCGCTCGTCACACATGATGTGCCGCCCAATACGCTGGTCGCCGGCCATCCGGCGCGCGCGAGGCGGCGTCTTCAATCTGCACGAGGTGAGGTAGATGCAAGTCAAACTGGTTGATCTGGCGGCACAGAACGCCGAGATCCGCGAAGAAGTCGAGGCCGAGTTCGTCGAAGTCCATCGCGCTACCGCCTACGTCGGCGGCGCGCGGGTCGAAGCTTTCGAGCAGGATTTTGCCCGTTTCCTGGACGTACGCCACGTGCTGAGCGTGGCCAGCGGCACAGACGCGCTGCGCCTGGCGCTGCTTGCGGCAGGAGTCGGGCCCGGCGACGAGGTCATCACGGTGCCGCTGACCTTCATCGCGACGGCCGAAGCGATTGTCCAGGCCGGCGCGCGCCCAGTGTTCGTCGATGTCGATCCCTTGACCTGCAACATGAGTCCCGCGGCGCTGGTCCGCTACCTGGAGCGCGGACACTTCAGCTCGGCCAACGGGCCCAAGGCGATCCTGCCAGTGCATCTCTATGGGATGCCGGCGGCGATGGCGGAGCTCCGCGAGATCGCCGCGCGCTTTCGCCTGGTGGTCGTCGAGGACGCCTGCCAAGCGCACGGCGCCCACCTAAAACTCGGCAATCGCTGGGCCGCGGCCGGGACGCTCGGCGACGCCGGGTGCTTCTCGTTCTATCCGGGCAAGAACCTCGGCGGCTGGGGCGAGGGCGGCGCGGTCGCCACCGACAACGAGGAGATCGCGCGCCGGGTGCTGTCGCTGCGCGATCACGGGCGAATCTCGCATTACCTGCACCAGGAGTGCGGCTACAATGCGCGGCTCGACGCGCTGCAGGCGGTGGTGCTGCGCGCCAAGCTCAAACGGCTCGGGCGCTGGAACGCGCGCCGCCGCGAGCTCGCCGCCGCCTACCGCGAGCTGCTCGCTCCCTGCGCTATCCAGCTCCAGTCCGAAGCGCCAGACACGTCTTCGTGCTGGCATCTGTTCGTGATGCGCAGCGAGCGGCGCGATGCGATTCGCAACGCACTCCTGATGAGCAAGATCGAATGCGGAATTCATTATCCGGTTCCGCTGCACCTGCAGCCAGCCTGCCGTGCCCTGGGCTACCACAGTGGCGATTTCCCGGTTAGCGAGCGAATCGCAGACACCGTGCTCTCCCTGCCCCTGCATCCTCATCTGACCAACCTCGACGTAGTCAGAGTAGCCGATGTCGTGCGCGAGGCGCTCAACGCGAAGCCGGTGGGGACGGCGCCGGGTCTGCGCTGGGCCCAGCGCGCGGCGGCCTCGGCGGCTCAGGGCTGAGGGGAGAATGTTCTCGGGCGAGTTGAAAAAACAGCAGGCGGTCTTCGTCGCAGCCGACCTCAGCGCCCTGGGCGCAGCCTTCATGGCGGCGCTTTACCTGCACGATCCCTCGGGCTCGATGGAGACCCGCCTGCTGCACATGAACCGGCCAATCCTGTCGGTCAGCGCGCTAGCGGCGGCGGGGCTGTCGGTGGCGGTGTTCCACGCCTTCGGGCTTTACCGGATGCGCAACGGCGGCTTGAAGGAGGCCCTCGCGATCATCAAGGGATGCTCGGTTACTGCGCTGCTGTGCCTGCTGGCGGGCTTCCTCGCCCATCTCGACGTCTCGCGAATCACGGTGCTCCTGGCCTACCTCTTGAGCATGCCGCTGGTGATGGCGGCGCGCGCCTCGATACGCTCCCTGCTGCGGCGGCTCTACGCCAACTCAAAAATCGCCATCCCGCTGGTGGTCATCGGCTTCAACCGGGTCGCGCAAACCCTGCTCGACCAATTGCTCGATCGCATGACGCCGTACGAGCCGGTGGGCTTTATCGACGCCGGCGAGCCGGGACGCCAATATCGCGGTTACCCGGTTATCGGCCCGCCCGAGCGGCTCCCAGAGCTGGCGCGCTCTTACCCGTTCCTGGAGGCCGCGATCGCGATGCCGGACGCGGCGTATCAGCGGCATGAAGAGCTGGTCATGCTCTGCGAGCGCGCCCGGGTGCGATGGTGGATGGTGCCCTCGATGGTACCCTCGCTCGCCACCGGGCTTACCGTGGATTGGCTCGGGACGGTACCGCTCATCGGCCCTCGCGGCTCGAACATCGAGGGACTGAACTTCGTCATCAAGCGCGGTTTTGACCTGCTGGTGGGGTCGATGCTGCTGGTGATGGCGGCGCCGGCGCTGGCGCTCGGGGCGCTGGCGATTTGGCTCACCGATGGTGGCCCGGTCATGTTCCGCCAGACCCGTATCGGGATCCGCGGCAAACCCTTCGAGCTTTTGAAATTGCGCACCATGCGGACCAGCGCCGGCGACCAGGTTCACCGCGAATACGTGCACGACTGGATTCGCAACGGGACTGCGGCGGAGGACGGCCACGGGCATTCGGTCTACAAGCTCGCTCACGACGATCGCGTCACACTGGTCGGCCGGCTGTTGCGCCGCTTCAGCATCGACGAACTGCCCCAGCTTCTCAATGTCATCCGCGGCGAGATGAGCCTGATTGGCCCGCGCCCGGCGCTGCCCTACGAGATTTCACTTTACGATGACTGGCATCGGCGCCGGCTCGACGGGATGCCCGGAATCACGGGTCTCTGGCAGGTCAGCGGCCGCAACCGGCTTTCCTTCGCAGAGATGGTGCGCCTCGACGTGCAGTATCTTGAGGACTGGTCGTTTGCGACCGACCTCAGAATCCTGGCCCGCACCCTGCCGATTCTGCTGCGCGGAGAAGGTGTTTGAGCCTCGTGGGTGAGCCGCTTGCCGGCGCGGTCAAAACCGCATCGCCGTCGCGCCAGCGCCTGTGGAGCGCGTTCGCTAGCAGCGTGCGTAACAACCTGCTCGCCGAGGTGGCGGTGCAGGCACTGCGCGTGGGCGGAGTGATCGTGCTGGCGCGCGCCTTGCGCCCTGAGGATTTCGGCCTGCTCAAGGTACTGGTAGTGGCGAGCATCTTCGCCTCGCTGCTGAGCGAAGGCGGCATCCCCGATGCGCTCATCCAACGCGAACTCGTGCGTCGCGATCACGAAGCCACCGCCTGGTGGTCGACGCTGGCGCTGGCGCTGGTTGCAGCCGGTGCTCTTTGGATGTTGGCGCCGATGCTGGCGAAATTGATGGCGATGCCGAACTTGCGCCTGGGGCTGCGCCTCATCTGCCTGCCGCTGCTGATTCAGGGCACCGCCACCATGGGTTATGCGCGGCTGCGGCGCGAGCTGCGGTTTGGCGCACTGGCGCTGGCGGACGTGCTGGCGGAAATCGCGTTCCTGGCGACGGCGTTGGTGCTGCTCGCCAAGGGCATGTCGCAATGGAGCCTGACTGGCGCTCTGGCGGCGCGCCTGGCGGCGCGTGCGCTCGCGATTTGGGTGGCCGACCCACGCGTCCCGTACGGGATGCCGCGCATCGGGGCGCTGCGCGAGTTGGGCCGTTTCGCGCTCGGCGCCTGCGGCGGGCAGGTCGTAACTGCGCTCTCCGCCAACGTCGACTACTTGCTGGTGGGCGGGTTGTTGGGCGTTCGGGCGCTCGGTTTCTACTCGATGGCCTGGGATCTTCTGCGCTTCGTTCCCGACCGGCTGCATCGCATCGCGGGGCGCGTCGCGCTGCCAGCATTTTGCCGTCTCCAGGACAGCGATAGCGATCTCGGACAAGCCTACTTGAATTTCGTCAACTACATTGGCCGCGGGGTGTTGCCGATGCTCGCGTGCGCCGCGCTCGCCGCCCCCGAGCTGATCGGCAGCATTTACGGCCGTCAGTGGCTGCCGGCGGTCGCGCCGATGCGCCTGCTCACGGTCGGCCTGACGTTGGTGGGGTTAAGGATCGGGATCGGTTCGGTCTTCTACACCAAGAACTATCCGGCGATCGATATCTACCTGAATGGCGCGCGGCTGCTGCTGCTCGTGATCGTCGTCTCCGCGGCGGCGCCGGCGGGACTCCTGGGTGTGAGTGCCGGCGTCAGCGTGGTCGAAGCGATCATCGGCCTGGCCGGCCAATACCTGGTCGCCGCGCTGGTCGGATTGGCGATAAGCGAGCTGGTAGCCGCCGTCGTTCCGGGGGCGCGCCTGGCTCTCTGGTGCCTGCTCGCCGCCGCCGCCGGCAAGCTGGTCGCGATAGCTTGCGGCCTGCAGCCGCCATTGGTGCTCGTGCCGATCGTGGTCGCGCCCGTGATCACCTTCCTGTGGGCACAGGCAGGCGATCTGTCAAAGATTGTGGGCTGGGGCTTCGGACGCGATCGGTCCGCGGCGCTCCAGACCTCACACCAGGAGACGTAAGCGGGGACCTTGACGATGAACGTGCATGGGGTGCCTTTGGGGTCGATGATTAACCACCGCGGACCGATGGCGGGCGCACGGCTGGCCGTGCAGCCGTTCGCGTTGGCGGAAGAGACCTGGCAGCGGGCGATCGCCACGCTTCCCGGCTCGTCGCTCTATCATCGCCCGCGCTGGCTCTCACTGCTGAGCCGGACCTATGGCCTGCGGCTGTGGGTGGCCGCCCTGGAAAGGGACGCGGAGGTGCTCGCCGCCTGCGTGCTGGCACAGTCGCGCAAGCCTTTTGGCGCTGGCCGTTTCATCGCCCTGCCGTTCTCCGATTCGTGTTCGCCGCTGGCCCGGGACGGCGATGCGATGGACGAGCTGTTATGGCAAATGACGCTGCATGAGGAGCTTGGCCGCGGCTGCGAAGTGCGCGGCGTCGGGGCGCCGCGGCCCTGGCAGACCTCGAACTTTTTTGCCGGCTGGACGCTGGATCTCGCACGGCCGATCGCTGAAATCGAGCGCCGCTACGAGCGCGACATCCGGCGCAAGCTTCGCCGCGCGCAGGAAGCCGGCGTGACGATCGAGTCGGGCGCCGGCGCGGCGATGGTGAAGCGGTTCCATGAACTCCAGGTCGAGACCCGGCTGCGCCTGGGCCTGCCGGCGCAACCGCTGCGCTTCTTCATGCTGGTACACGAAATTTTCGGCGCGACGGGCGACTCGGAGGTCTGGATCGCGTCTCATCGCGGCCGCGACCTGGCCGGCTACTTTCTCCTGCGCGACAACGATTGCGTCCATTACAAATGGGGCGCGCGCCGGCTCGTCGAGCCGTCGTCGGCCAACCATCTGCTGACACACGCGACGATCGAACATCTGGCCAGCCGCGCAGGTCTTGCCGATCTGGGCCGCTGCGACGTCCGCAACTCGGGGCTCAGCCGTTTCAAGCGCGAATGGGGCGCGGACCGTCATCCCCTGCCCTATTCCTTCTTTCCGCTCGCGCCAAGTCACGTCAGTTCCGAGGTCCTAAGCGGCCGGCGTCGCGTGATGTCGAATCTGTGGCGCCATTTGCCGGTCCCGGCCGCCAGGATTCTGGGCGCGGCACTCTACGGATACCTCGCATGACAAACTACCTGGCCATCACGCCCGCCCGCGACGAAGAGCGGCTGCTGCCGGGCCTGATCCGATCGATGGCGGCGCAGAAGTACCGGGCCACGCGCTGGATCCTCATCGACGACGGCTCGGCCGATTCGACCCCGGAAATCGTCGAGCAAGCTGCCGCCCGCTACCCGTGGATCGAGGCCCATCACCTCGAGCGCAACCGGCCTCGCGCACCGGGCGGAGAATCGGTCGTGATGCGTTTTCTGGCGCGCGAATCGTTGTCCCAATACGACTTCATGCTGAGGCTCGACGCCGACCTCACGTTCGAACCCGATTTCACGGAACTGTTACTCGCGGAATTTGATCGGGACCCGGCGCTCGGCATCGCCGGGCCGGTGCTTTACGAGGAGCGGCAGGGCCGCTGGTGCGAGGTCCGCGTGCCTAGCTTTCATACGCGCGGCGCCGCCAAGCTCTATTCACGGCAATGCTTCGCGGGAATCGGCGGACTTGAGGCCGGGCTTGGCTGGGACACGGTCGATGAGGCGCGCGCCATGATGTTGGGCTTCAGGACGCGCAGCTTTCGTCACATCCGCGCCTACCATCTTCGACCGCAGGGCGCCGCCGGCGGCGCGTGGCGTGCGCGCCTGGCGGCGGGCCGCGCTGCTTACCTCGCGGGCTATTCGCCGCTCTTCATGATCGCCCGGGCGCTGCGAAATTTCGTCGCCTGGCCGCCGCTCGCCGGCGGGCTGCTGATGTTGGCTGGTTTTATCGAAGGATATCTCAGGCGCTGGCCGCGGTCCGTCACTCCCGATCTGATCCGCTTTGTGCGGCGTCAACAGGTGCGCAGGCTATTCCTGCTCGAGTCGCTATGGCGCTGAACATCGCTCAAGCAGCAGCGGCACCGGCCGATCACTCAGCGGCACTGGCCGATCACTCAGCGGCACCGGCCGATCACTCAGCGGTTCGGATGGCGGGCGGACGCAACGACGCGTTCTCCTTCTGGAAGCTGCCGGAGAACTGGCGCGAGACGCTCGCTCCGCTCGCCGCGAACTCCGAAGCGATCGCCGAGCACTTCCTGTACGAACGCTACCTGCCCGAGCAGCAGCGCCGGCCGCCGGCCGCGCTCGGCGCCTACTACCGGGTCAAGCGGCTGATCCCCGAGCCGCTGCGCCATTGGGTCAACTCGATGGCGGTGCGGGCGCGTGCCAGGCGTAGTTTCCCCAACTGGCCGTGCGAGAGCGTGCTGATCGATTTCTGGCGCGAATGGCTGCGCTGCGGCCTGGACTTGGTTGACGCCAGCAACGGCTGGCACATCGGCTTTTGGCCCGACGCCAAACGCTGCTGCATCGTGCTCACCCACGACGTCGAGAGCCCGCTCGGGATGGAGCGTATGGAGCGGATGGCGGAGCTCGAGGAGCGCTATGACTTCCGCTCGGCCTGGAACCTTCCGCTCGCGCAGTTTCCAATCGATTGGCAGCTGGTGGCGCGTCTGCAGGCGCGAGGCTTCGAGTTCGGCGCTCACGGGCTGTCCCACAATGGCCGCTTGTTTCGCAGCGCCGGCGACTTCACGCGCTTGAGGCCGCTTCTGGAGCGGCTCGCCCGCGAGCGCGGTCTCACCGGCTTTCGTGCGCCGTCGACCCTGCGCCGCGCGGACTGGATAGCGCTGATGGCCTTCGACCATGACTCCAGTTTCGCCGACACCGATCCCTACGAACCGCAGCCGGGCGGCACCTGCAGCATCTTCCCGTTTCATCTGGGCCGCGTGATCGAGCTGCCCTACACGATGCCCCAGGACCATACCCTGCTTAATTTGCTGCATCGCAGCCCGTTGCAGGTCTGGATGCTCAAGGCACAGTGGATCGCGGCGTGCGGCGGGATGCTGCTGCTACTGACCCATCCGGACTATAGCGGCGCGGGCTGGCATCTGAAGCAATACGAGGAACTGCTCAAACGTTTGGCTGACATCGAAGGCGGCTGGCGCGCCCGGCCCTCGGAGGTGGCGGCCTGGTGGCGGCGCCGGTCGGCGATGCAGCTCGTGATCGAGAACGGTGCGCCGGCGATCAGCGGTGCCAACACCACCGGGGCGGTTGCGGTGCGGCTCGACCGCGAACCGCTGGGATCGAGGTGAGGAACGTGGCGCGCGCATTGATCATCGCCTACACCACCTACTTCTGTGACGGACGCGTGAAGCGTCACGCCGAAGCGCTGACCGAGCGCGGCGACCATACCGACGTCATCTGCCTGGCGAGCCCGCTGTCGGGCGAGAGCAACGGCGTGAACGTGATCGGACTTGAGCTGCCGCGCTATCGGGGTTCGAGCCGCGCCGGCTACCTGAGCAGCTACCTGAGATTCTTCGTGCGCGCCTCGCTCAAGGCGCTCCAGCTAAGCCGCGCCGCCCGCTACGACGTGGTCATCGTATGCACGATGCCGGACGCCGCGGTGCTGTGCGCAATCGGGCTGCGGCCCTTCGGGACCAAGGTTGTGCTCGACATTCACGACACGATGCCGGAGCTCTATCAGGACAAGTTCGGCGGCCGCCGCGGCGCCCTGGGAGCGCGGCTGCTGATGGCCCAGGAGCGCGCCAGCGCCCGGCTGGCCGATCGGGTGCTGGCGGTTCACGAGCTTCATCGCGAGCGCCTAATCCAGGCAGGAATTCCTGCGCGGAAGATCGCGGTAGTGATGAACCTCCCGGACGGGCGAGTTTTCTCGCCGCGCGCCAACCATCATTGTACCAACAGCAGATTCACGGCCGTCTGCCACGGCACTCTTACCCGCCGCCTCGGCCTGGATACAGCGCTGATTGCGAGCAGCCTGCTGCGCCACCGCATCCCCGGCTTTCAGCTCCGTGTGATCGGTGGCGGCGACTACCTCGATGAGGGGCGGCAACTGGCTCGAAGCCTGGAACTTGACGGCCATGTCGACTTCGTGCCGCTGGTGCCGATTGGCCAGCTCCCAAGGCTCTTGGGGAACGCCGATCTTGGAATCGTCCCCAACCACGCGAGCAGCGCGACTCATCTGATGCTGCCGGTCAAACTGCTCGAGTACGCAACGCTCGAAATCCCGATCGTTGCGGCGCGCCTGAAGACCATCGAGCACTACTTCGACTCCCAATCGGTGCGGTTCTTCGATCCGGAAAATCCCGCCACGCTCGCCGAGGCGATTGAGGAACTCCATCGCGAACCCGAGCGGCGCGCCCAGATGGCACGGCGGGCGCGGGAAGTGGTGCAGGCGCTCAGCTGGGAGCGTCAGCGCCGGGAGTTTTACGCGGTCGTCGATTCTCTGCTCACACGACAACCGCTCCAGGAGGACGCAAGGTGAGAGCGAAGCCATCGACCGAGGAGAAAATCATGCAACGTCATGAAAGCATGGTAGTGGGTATCGGAGAGGTCGGCGGCGCCCTGGCCGAACTGATCGAGCAGGCCTTTCCCGTATGGCGCCAGGATCTCGAGCCGCTGGAGTTCACCGGTCCGGTCGACGTCATGCACTTGTGCATCCCGTACCGGTCGGCGGAGCAGTTCGAGCAGACCGCGATTCACTACATCGAGAGCTTCAAACCGCGGCTGACGATCATCAACAGCACGGTGGTGCCGGGCACGACCCGCGCGCTCGCCAAGCGCAGCGGAAGGGCGGTGGCGTTCAGTCCCGTGCGCGGCAAACACGCGAACATGAAGCAGGATCTCATGCGCTACGTGAAATTCGTTGCCGCTCCTGACGCCGGCGCAGCCGAGGTCGCGCTCGAGTACTTTCAGGAAATCGGCATGAAGACGCGGCGGATACGGCAGGTCGAGGCGCTGGAACTGGCCAAGCTTGCCGAAACCACTTACTTCGGCATACTGATCGCGTTCGCCCAGGAACTCAACCGCTATGCCGGCCGGGCCGGGGCCAACTACGCGGAGGTGGCCGACTTTTTCGAGGAGATCGATTTCCTGCCGTCCAAACGTTACTTTCCGGGATTCATCGGCGGCCACTGCGTGATTCCCAATATCCACCTGTTGCAGCGCCTCGCTCCCTCGTCGCTCTTCGAGGCGATCCTGGATTCCAACCAGCGGCGCGCCAGCGAACTCGGCCAGCAGGCCGAGCCCGGATCGCCGCGCGAAGCTGAGGTTCAGAACCATCATGAAGGCAAACTGCTGGCTGATCGATAATCGCGAGCAGGAGTTGCCGACGGTGGCGCTGGAGGTTGCTCGCCTGCGCGGACTGCGGGTTGAGCGGCTGCCCTTCTCGGGCGACGCGGCACCCGCCGATCTGGCTGCGGACCGCAGCCTTATCGCGATCACTTTCGATCAGCTTCGGCACCTGTCACCCACCGCGCAAGCGCGTCTCAAGACTCTCGTCGCGCGGGGCGCGACCCTGCATGTGAAGGGCGCTGCCAGCGCGGGCCAACCGTTCGCGCTCGCACCTTTCGCTGAAGGGCAGTTCCTGGCCGGCCGGACAACCATCGCGACCGGGTATCGCATAACCGATCATCCGATGCTGCCCGCTCCCTTGCGGAACGAGGAGTGCTCGGGAGCGTTCACGACCCCGGTCGCGCTGGGCTTGCCGTTGGCCGCACAGCCGCTGCTGCTGGCCCGTGGCGTCGACGGAATCGAGCGTCCCGCGATCTTCGTGGTGAGAACCGGCAGCGGCGTCGTGATCTGCGATCTCGAGTCTGACCCCCCCGCGGGCACCATGCCGACGCTGGCGACGCTCGAGGATCCGGCCACTTTGCCGAAGGCGGTGGGCGGGTTGGCGGCCGCCAAGGGGGCCTGGGAACTGGAAACCGAGGAGAGCCATTTCAACCTGGTAATCGACGATCGTCCGGCCAATTTCGACTATTTCAATTGCTCGCGGATGCTGGCCTTTCGGCGCCATCTGGAACAGCACTTTCCCGGGACCCACGTGGACTTTGCGTGGACGCCCGATCAATCGCATCCGAGCCCCCGCTACGTGGCGGCGATGAAATCGTTTCGCGCCGGATTCGTATGGCATGGCCTGCTGCACCACGTGGATCATCGTCCGATCGCGGATCTCGCCGCCGAGTTTGCCGCCGGGCAGCGTTTGGTCGAGCAGGTCAGCGCCGCCCATGGCGTCAGGTTTCAACCGGTGATGGTTTTCCCCTTCGAGCGCGATACGCCGCGATGCGTCGAATTTCTCCAAGGTCACGGCTTTATCGCCAAGGCGCAGACGCCGCCGGAGCCGAACGCAGACGTGAATGCGAGCGGCCGTGACGCGATGGCCGCGGCAGGGCAGCCCGCGCCGGGAACGGCGCCCGAGCGATTTGTCGTGCTCGAGCGCTACCCGGTCGGACGGCTCACGCGCAACCGGATGCTGGCGCGGGCGGCGCTTGGCCTGCCGATAATCGCGGCGGCCCATCCGCCGGACGTCGGGCTGGTGCGCCTGGCGGGCATCAGACCTAGCTCGCGCGGCTCGTTTGGGCATTTCGACCCGGTGTTGCGCTTCGCCGCGGAGAAACATCTGCGCCCGGGCTCGCTCGAAGAGATCGCGCATCGGGCGATGGCATACGGGTCGGCTTGACGAGGTCCCCGATGGCCGGCGCGGATCAGGTTTTTCCCCCTGTGGGGAAAGCCCGACCCTGTTATCGATACTCCTCAGTGAGCGGCCGTGAGGCGGTCGAGCTGGTCATCGGCGGCCGGTGGGACCTGCCGAACTTCCAGCGCGCCTTCGTATGGCGGCCTTCGCAGGTGAGCGATCTGGCCGACTCGCTGTGGCGCGGCTATCCGATCGGACACCTGCTGATGTGGGAGTCGGCGCGGACCGCGGCGCATGCTGCGAGCTGGATCGCCGATGGACAGCAGCGCCTCACCTCGCTCTGCCTGCTCTTTGGCGAACAGCCGCCCTGGTGGCGGCGACGCGAGATCGATCGGCGCAATCTCGGCCGCCGCTTCGACCTGCGCTTCGACATCGAGGCGGCCGCGCCACCGCTGTTCCATTGTTCGTTCAACGGCGAGCTTGAAGATTCGACCGGCCGCCTGATACGCGTTCCGGAAATTCTCGCGCACGATCCCACGAGCGAGGCGGGGAGAGCGGCGCTGCGGGCAACCGCGATTCAGCTCAAACGGCGCGGGTTGTGCCGGACGATGGACGAGGATCAGGTATACGGCGTGCTCCACCGCGTCTGCTTGATCCGGGAACTGCCGTTGTGCGCAACTTCGCTCGGCTGCGAGCTAGACGACGTGCTGGAGATTTTCGAGCGTCTCAACAGCCGCGGAACACGCTTTAGGCGGCTGCTCCTGAACCTTGCGATGAGATCGTTGGTGGCGGCGTCGCGGACGGCTCTGCTGCGCCCGGGAACCGTAGCCGGACCCGGCGAACCGCGCTGACGCCGGTTACGGCCGCGCGGCTGCCAGGCACTATCCCGGATTTACTGGAGCGGGTGATCGGTTTCGAACCGACGACCTTGTGCTTGGCAAGCACACGCTCTACCAACTGAGCTACACCCGCTCGCCATCGATCGATCCGGAATCAAGTTCTCTAGCGGCCCGCCGCGCCGATGTCAAATCGCGGCCCGCTTGGCGGCCTGCGCCGCGGCCGGTGTGGCGGGCCGCAGTATCGCGATGGTCTTCACGTAGTAATCGACTCCCGACCAGACACTCACGATGGTCGCGATCCACAGCACGAACATCCCGCCCGCAAAGAAGTTGATGTGAAAGTAGGTGTAATGGATCAGCAGGCCCTGCAGCGCGATCGCCTGCAGCGCCATCTTGTATTTCCCGAGCTCGCCCGCCGCGATTATCCGCCCCTCGGCCGCGGCGACCGCGCGCAGTCCCGTCACCATGATCTCGCGCGTCACCAGCACCACCACGATCCAGGCCGGCACGTGCGGCGTCCGCGGCATCCCGGCCAGCATGATCAACACCGCGGTCACCACGATCTTGTCGGCCAGCGGATCGAGGAACTTTCCCAGCGTGGTGCCCGAGCCGTAGCTGCGCGCGATATAGCCGTCGAGGTAGTCGCTGACGGTCGCGACGAAGAACACCACCGCGGCCATCGCCGCCGCCGTCGGGCCGGTGAAGCAGAGCAGATAGACCAGGACCGGCGCCGTCGCGATGCGGGCGATGGTCAGGAGATTGGGCGTCGTAAGCGCCACGTGATCACACGATTCCGCGAAATTCCCGGGTCTCAAGCCGCTTCTCACCTGACAATAAGGCAATGCCGCAGCCGGGGCAACGTGCCCGATTGCCGGCCTGAAATGTTTAGGTGCTCAGGTCGGGACCGGTACGGCAGGCGTTTCCGCCCCGGCGAACGCGAACGTCAGCTTGCCCTCGGCGACGTCGATCGCGACCTTGCCGCCCTTGGCCAGGCGTCCGAACAGCACCTCGTCGGCGAGCTGGCGGGAGATCTCGGTCTCGATCAGCCGGGCAAGCGGCCGCGCGCCGAAATGCGGATCGTAGCCATGCTCGGCCAGCCATTTGCGGGCCGCCGCCGAAACCTCGAGCGCCACCTTCTGCGGCTTGAGCCGGTCGGAGAGCTCGCCGAGGAACTTGTCGGCCACGCGCTCCATCGTGAGCGGGCTCAGGGCCACGAACTCGATTACCGCCGAGAGCCGGTTGCGGAACTCGGGCGCGAACATCTTTTCGATCACGTTGCGCGGGTTCCCGGCCTCGAGGTTCTTGCCGAACCCGATCACGTTACGGGCCAGCTCCTGGGCCCCCGCGTTTGTGGTCATCACCAGCGTCACGTTGCGGAAGTCCGACTTGCGGCCATTGTTGTCGGTCAGCGTCGCATGGTCCATCACCTGGAGCAGGATATTGAACACGTCGGGATGGGCCTTCTCGATCTCGTCGAGCAGCAGCACGCA
>JBGPMT010000023.1:0-16562 GCA_041487135.1 Binataceae bacterium (SeqCode)
CAGTGATGATATTCGACCGGTTCCGGGTCGTCCGTGATGTATGGAGGTCCTGCCAACGCACTCAGCGGAAAGCTCAGCAGAAAGATGGTAACCGCGAACAAGCGGACCGTGGCGCTGCCACAATGATCGGCCTTCATCCTCCGGACCATTGCGTTAGGGTAAAGCCAACCAGCCCGGCTGCAAAGATCAGCCACGCGGAATTCACCCGAGAGTAGATCAACAGCAGGGCGCTGATTGCCGCGACCACCCCGGTCGTAACGTCGACGAGCGCGGCTCGGCTGAGCTGTAATGTGACAGCGGCCATGAGCGCGAGAGCACCGACATCCACTCCATCAAGGAAGGCCCCGGCGATCATCGAACGCCGAATGCGCGGAATCAGCGGACGGCTGGCAGCGACTAGAATGAACGACGGGATGAAAATCCCTAGCGTCGCAACGATCGCTCCGGTCGTACCGCCCAGTAAATAGCCAATGAAAGTGGCGGTGGTAAACACGGGACCGGGAGTGACTTGGCCAACGGCGACGGCATCGAGCAGTTGCGATTGCGGCAGCCTGCCACCGATCAACCAGACCAGGCCGTACAGCGGGATCCAGTGCGTTACATGGGTGAATGAGTACGGGTCGGCGAGATACTGGGAGTTGTGCGGGCTGTGGATGTCGCCCGACCAGAGGCCGGACTGACCGCTGACGCCCCAGGGCCGCCGCCCGAGCGCGCTCCGCGAGCGCGGCCATCCCCATGATCGCGGCGCCTGCCGCCGCGCACGCCCCATTCGGAAAGCGCGCGAGGTGCGAAGCGGCTGGGAGGCGACGCACGCTCTCCGCCGTGGCTATCGAGCTTCGCCCCCCCGGCTCACTCGAGCAGGCGGCGCGCCGCCGCAACGATATCCTCGGCCGCGATTCCGTGTGTGCGATGGAGCTCTTCGAGCGCGCCGGTCTGCCCGAACTTCGTCACGCCCAGGTTGACCGCGCGGGTCGATAACGCCCCGGACAGCGCCGCCAGGGTGAGCGGATGGGCGTCGTGGACGGTGACGATCGGCGCGGCGCGTTCGTCGCGTGACATCAGCCACCCGAGCGGTTCCTGGCCGGCGCCGGCATTCGCCGCCGCGAGATTCTGATGGAACAGCCGGTCGGCGCTGGTGATCACGAAGACGTTGGCGAAGATGCCGGCGCGCTCCAGTTCGCCCGCCGCGGCCACCGCCTCGGGCACCATCGCGCCGACCGCGATCAGATGCACGACATTGTCGCCGACGCTGTAATCGCGCTCGGCGCTGCGATCGATCAGGCGATAACCGCCCCGCAAAACCCGGCGGCGGGCTTCCGCTTCGTCATGCTCGGCGAGAAACGAATTGAAGAGCGACTGGTCGATGGCGCGCGTCGAGAGCCGCAGGTAGGCGCTGGCGCCGTCCTCGCGCGCGTGCAGGCGGCTGAGCGCGTCGAGCATGATCCACTCGACCTCCTGGCCGAACGCCGGCTCGTAGCTGATTAGCCCCGGCAACTGCACGCCGATGCCGGGAGTGATCGTCGATTGATGGGCGCCGCCTTCGTGGCTCAACGTCACGCCCGAAGGCGTGCCGATCACGATGAACCGCGAGCCCGAGTAGAGCCCATAGATGAACGCGTCGAGCGCGCGGCATACGAACGGATCGTAGACCGTGCCGATCGGCAGCAGCGGCTGCCCGTAGATCTCGCCCGCAAGACCCAGCAGCGCAAGTTGCATGAAGAGATTGGTTTCGGAGATGCCAAGCTCGATATGCTGCCCGCGCCGGCTCTCCTTCCAATCGATCAGCAGCGCGATGCCGAGTTCCTTGAAGTAGTTGCGGATCCCGGGCCGGCGCGAGTAGATGCCGACGCGATGAATCCAGCCGCCGAGATTGGTCGACATCGCGACGTCCGGCGAGGCCGTGACCAGGTAGGGGGCAAGCTCGGGAACCCGCGCCAGATTCACCAGCACACTGCCCATCGCCGACTGCGTCGAGAGCGCGCCGTGGTAGCGGAGTCCAAGCGCGCGCGGAATTTCCGGCAGCTTCGCGGCTGGAGCGTCCGCGCCGGCGGCGCGCCCCCATCCGCGCGAGTCCATCGTTTCGCGGATATAACGCGCCTCGGCGCTGTCCGCGTCGAAACCGGCGAACTCCTCGCCCGGCGCGATGCTCAGTTCTTCCTGCAGATGAGCGATCTCGGGCGGCTTCAGCAGCCGCGCGTGATTGGCCGGGTTGCCGGCGATGGGCAGGCCCCAGCCCTTGATGGTGTAGGCGAAGATCGCCACCGGACGGTCGTCGATCGCAAAGGCGCGATCGTAGGCCGCAAGCACGCTGGCGAGGTCGTGACCGCCGAGATTGCCGAGCAGCTCCCTGCAGTCGGCGGCGGAATGATTTGCGAGCAGCTCGGCGAGCGCCGGATCGCGCGCCACCAATCGCGCCCGAATCGTGTCGCCGTCCTTGAGCAGCAGGCTCTGATACTCCTCGTTGCTCATCGCGTCGATCGCGGCGCGCAGCTTCAGGCCGCCGGGACGGGCGAATATCTGCTCGAGCCGCTGGCCGTACTTGAGATCGATTACCTCCCAGCCGTTGCTCGCGAACATCTCGCGCAGGCGCTGCGTACGGCCGTCGGGAATCACCCGATCGAGACTCTGACGGTTGAGATCGATCACCCACAGCACGCGCGCCAGGCGCTGCGTGAACTCCTCGCCCAGCGCCTCCCACACGCTGCCCTCATCGAGCTCCGCGTCGCCGACCAGTCCGATCTGCCATCCCGAACCGGGACGGCCGGGCTCGCCGCCGAAGTGATCCGCGACGTAATCGCGCACCAGCGCGCCGAACACCGGCGCCACCGCGCCCAGCCCGACCGACCCGGTCGAGAAATCGACGCCGTCGGGGTCCTTGGTGCGCGACGGATAGGCCTGCAAGCCGCCAAACTGGCGAAAGGTGCCGAGCTTCGATTGCGGCAGCAGCCCGCGCAGATACTGGATAGCGTGGAAGACCGGCGAGGCGTGCGGCTTGATCGAGACCAGGTCGCCGGGCCGCAGGTATCGGAAGTACAGCGCCGTGAGCAGCGTAACCACCGAGGTTGAGCTGGCCTGATGGCCGCCGACCTTCAGCGCGGCGCTCTCGCGTACGAAATTGGCGTGATGCACCAGGTAGGTGGCAAGCCACAGCACGCGCCGCTGAATCCGCTCCAGCATCTCGAGATCATGCGCATCCCAGCCCGGCGCGCGGTGCTCCGGGCTCAGCGCGGCAACATCGTTCATCACCCTTTGCCTCTGCTCCCGAGCTTAGTGGAGCGATGGGCGCATTACACGCCGAGGCCGGCGCTTGCCGATCCCGCGGGCGTGGCCTATTAGAGCCTGGGAGCGCGCCGCATCCGGCGGCACGCCTCGCGATCAAGGAGGTTTCCCCCGATGTTCGATCCGATCAACAAGCAGATCCTCGATGAACTGGCGGCTATGGGCGCGCCGCCGATCCATTCGATGGCGCCCTCAGACGCGCGCCGCGGTGACCTGATCCTCGCCGCCGCCTGCCAGGGCGATAAGCCGCAGGAGCAGGTCGGGCGGGTCGAGGATCGCACCATTCCGGGACCGGCCGGCGAGATTCCGATCCGGATCTACACGCCGAAGGCCGCGGCGCTGTGCGGCGCGCTGGTTTTCTTTCACGGCGGCGGATGGGTCGTCGGCAGTATCGAGGGGCACGACGAGGTCTGCCGGAGACTCGCGAACGAGAGCGGCACGCTGGTGATTTCGGTCGGCTACCGGCTCGCGCCCGAGCATAAGTTTCCGGCCGGCCTCGAAGACGGCTACGCCGCGGCAGCGTGGGTGGCCGCGAACGCCGCCGCGCTCGGCTACCCGGCGGGGCGCGTCGCGGTGGGCGGTGACAGCGCGGGCGGCAATCTCTCGGCGGCCATCTCCCTGATGGCGCGCGATCGCGGCGGTCCGAAGCTGGGTTTTCAACTGCTCATCTATCCGGCCGTTTCAGCCTCGCTCGATTGGCCCTCCGTCAAGGAGTTTTCCGGCTACTTCGTCACCGTCGAGGACATGAACTGGTTCATGAACCACTACTTGCGCGGCGCCGACGACGCCACGAATCCCTACGCCTATCCGATGAACGCCAAGGATTTTCGCGGTCTGCCCCCGGCGCTCGTGATCACGGCCGAGATGGACCCGCTGCGCGATCAGGGCGAAGCCTACGCGGCGCGCCTGCGCGAGGCCGGAGTGCCAACGATCTTGAGCCGCTACGAGGGCGTGACGCACGTGTTCGTCAACATGGCGCCGCGGGTGAAGGCCGGCCGAAAGGCGCTCAGGGAAGCCGGTACTGCGATTCGCGCGGCGCTGACCCGCTAGTGATCGCCGCTCGCTCCGAAGGGGCGGTCATGTATGCGCGCCGATAAGTGCCGGACGCTGCGCGCCATCGCGTCGATCCTCGCCGTGATGCTCGCGATTGCGGTTGGCGCGAGCGCCTGCACCTCCGAGACTCACGCCCATCAACCGGCTGCCGCGGTCAATCCCGCGTCGTGGCCCGATGAGCGGCTGACGATTGCGAGCCTCGGGCACGCCGCCCTGCTGATGGACTATTTCGGAGTCAGGGTGATCAGCGATCCGACGCTGTTCGAACGCGTCGGCCTCGCGCTCGACTCGATCATGACCGTCGGGCCCCATCGCCTGGCGGCCCCGCCGCTTACGCCCGCCCGGATCGGGCGCGTGGACGTCATCCTGATCACGCACGCCCACATGGATCATCTCGACCTCCCGTCGCTCAAGGCGCTGCCGAGATCGGCGACGGTAATCGCCTGCGACAAGTGCGCCGCGCTGATTCGTCCGCTGGGCTTTCGCGATGTGCGCGAACTGAGATGGGGCGAGTCGACCGTGGTCGACGGCCTGAAGGTCGCCGCGATGGGCGCGCGTCATTGGGGCAAGCGCTGGCCGCCCTTCGGCATCGAATACGGTTTCAACAGCTACATTCTCGAACGAGCGGGCGTCAGGATGCTGCTCGCCTGCGACAGCGCCTCGACCGATCTGTTCGCGCAGCTCGCCGACAACCCGCCCGCGATCGCGGCCTTCTCGATCGGGTCCTACGATCCCTGGATCATGACCCACGCCAATCCCGAGCAGGTCTGGCGGATGTTCGGGCAGACCCGCGCGCGCTACCTGATTCCGCTTCACTGGGGAACCTTCCGGCTGTCGAGGGAGCCGGTGGATGAACCGATACGCCGGCTACTCAGGGTCTCCGGGAATCAGTCGGATCAGGTGATCCTGGGCACCATCGGCGAGACCTGGACGCTGCCGGTGGCGTCCGCCGATCGAATCAGGCCGGCGCGTATCGGACGCTAGGCTTAACGCGCCTCAATCCAGGTTCTGCTTCGCGACGAAACCGGTCTGCCCCTTCATCGGCCCCTCCGTGATCTCGACCACAGCTCCGTTGCTGCTGCTGGAGATCACCTTGACCGGCGTCTGATCGTCGATCTGTTTGGCAGCGAGGTTCTTGCCCACGTCGCCCAGCATCCCGCTCACCCCGCCCTGCTGCTGGAGCTGCGAAATCTTCAAGTAGGTCGCCTCGTCCGGATAGAGCGGCACGCTATGCTGCCCGCCGGTAACGACCAGTTTGTGACCGCATCCCGCGATTGCGATCATCATCGCGAGCCCGATTAAGCCGGCCATCGACCTGTTCTTCATCATGATGCACCTTGCGTGGCTTCAGGAGTTTCGCACCCGCAGCACGTTCATATCGGTCGGCGCCGGAGTTTTCAAACCGTCGGACTTTCAAACCATCCGCGATCCTGCGCGAGTCCAAAGTTCGTGCAAGAGCCGCAGGACAACAGCGACGTCTCGCATCATCCGCCCGCCTCCGGCCACTTCCGGCCGGATCATCCCCCTCGCCCGGCGGGCGCAATCATCCCGGAATCGTCGGCCAGCGCTTCGAGCTCGCGCGCGGCTGCGATGACTCCGCGTCCTATATAAGCCTCGCAACGCTCCGCGGGTTCCGACGGTTCGTAGCGATAGTTGACCATCAGGCCGTACGCTTGCCGGAGCCCTTTTTCGGAGCGGTCGGCGAGCCAGTTTAATCGCTCGATACGCGCGCCGTTGCGCAGGTGAAAATGCGCGACCGCATCGGCCGCGCGCCTTCCGTCGCGCCGCCGCACCCGGAGCAGATAGTGCGCGCACAGCCGCATCAGCGGATCGCGCAGCGTCTGCGCGATCGATGCGTCCGCGGACCAGCGCGGAAGTTGCAGCGCCTCCAAACGCGCGCGCTCGACGGGCGTCAGGCCGGGCGTCGCGTCCTTATCAAGAGCGGCTCTGAGCCAGTTGGCAAAGCCGGGAATCGGCGAGAGCGTCACGAACGTTTTCAGCGCCGGCAGTTCCGCCGCCAACTCGCCGATCGCGCGCGTGATTAGGAAATGGCCCAAGCTGGTGCCGGCCAGCCCCCGGTGGCAATTCGAGATCGAATAGAACACGGCGGTATCGGCTGACCGCGGGTCGCCGAGCGGAGCGTCCTCATCGAGCAGCCCCCGGATATTTCCGGCCATGCCGTGGCACAGCGCAACCTCGACGAAAACCAGCGGCTCGTCAGGCATGCGCGGATGAAACAGCGCGAAGCATCGACGATCCGCGTCGAGACGATTCCTGAGATCCTTCCAGCCGTGAATCTCGTGAACCGCCTCGTGCTCGATCAGTTTTCTTAATACGGCTTCGGGACTGCTCCAGGTCACCCGCCGCGCTTCCAGCAGGTCGACGTTGAAGTAGGCCGCCAGCAGGCGATGCAGCTCCTGCTCGACGGCTCTCATCGAAGCGTCGGCGCGCGCCTCGTCCATCAGGTCGCCCCGCAGACCCATCAGGAGCCTGAGGCCCTCGGGCAACTCGGCAAGGCGGCGCAACACGTTGAGCCGCGGCGGCTCGATCGACTGAAGCATCTGCGTGGTCGTCTGATGGCCGCGCACGGCGCCCCCGCCGCCGGGCGAAGGCGGGCGCGTATCGGCCGTTGCGCCGAAGTCGCGCGCCAGGACCCGCAGGAAGAGCATCCGTCGGCGTGGGCCCGCGGACAGGTAGTTCCGCGCGATCTCGAAGGCCCGCGATCGCGACGACGGTTCGAGGTCGCTGTTGAGCAGCCCACGGATGTCGCGCCGCACCCGTTCGATAAGTGAGCGGCGCGGATGGAGGCGCGCCGGGATCGCCCGGGAGAGCGAGGTTTGCAGCGCGCGCCACGTCTTGCACAGCCCGCCGACGCGCCTGGCCGCGCGCCGGCCTCGCCTATCGCTTCGCGCGCTCGCGTTCATCTCGTGTACACTTTACAGGAAATCCGCTCGCGCGCCCGGTCCGGAGAGGCCAGAAATCTGGAGGCGGCAGCTATGACTCAGATACGCGATGGCGAAACGAATAATGCCGACCCGGTGGCGCGCGCGGCGGAGCTGCGGGAGCTCCTGGTCCGCAACGCGGCGCAGACCGAGCAGGATCGGCGCATACCCGAGGAAAACATCCGCGCGCTTGCCGAATCGAATCTGTTCCGCGTGCTGATACCGCGGCGATGGGGCGGGTACGGCGCGCCGATCGGGACGGCGCTGCGGGTCTCTGCGGAAATCGCCAGGAGCTGTCCTTCTACCGCCTGGGTCCAGATGCTGTTGAATGTCAGCTCGTGGACGGCGACGCTGCTTCCGGATCGCGGCCAGCGGGAGATTTTCGCAGGGTCCAGCGACGGCCGGGTTTGCGGCGTGCTGGCACCGACCTCGAAGGCGGTGCGCGTGAAGGGAGGCTACCAGGTCAGCGGCCGATGGAGCTTCGCCTCCGGATGCTGGCACGCGTCGTGGGCCGTGCTCGGGGTTCCCCTGGAAGACGAAGCGGGAAAGGTCGCCGATCGGGGAGTGGCCTACGCCCCGATGTCCGAGCTCGAGATCGAGGACACCTGGTTCGTGGCCGGGATGCGCGGCACCGGCTCGAACACGCTGATCGCGAAAGAAGTCTTCGTCCCCGACCATCGCGTGCTCTCAATGAGCCGCAGTGTCGCCGGTAAGTACCCGGCCAGGCGCGACGCGGGCGAGCCTTCCGACCAATATGCCTTTGTGCCGGTGCTCGCGCTGGTCCTGATCGGTCCGATACTCGGGATGGCGCAGGCGGTGCTCGAAGCGGTCATGGCGGGCGCCCGCAAGCGCGGTATCAGCTACACGACCTATGAGCGCCAGATCGATTCGTCGGTCGTGCATCACCAGGTCGGCGAGGCGGCGCTCCAGATCGATAGCGCGTGGCTGCACTCGATGCGCGCCGCAACCGATATCCATGAAACCGCGCTCGCCGGACGGGTGATGGATTACGCGACGCGGGCGCGCGTGCGCGGCGACTGCGGATACGCCACCAAGCTCCTGCGGCAAGCGATCGATCAGCTGGTCTCGATCGCCGGCGCCGGTTCGTTTGCGGAAGCGAGCCCGGTGCAGCGCTTCTGGCGCGACGCGAACGTCGCGACGCGCCACGCGGTGATCACCACGATGCCTAACCTCGAGCTCTATGGCCGCGCGCTACTCGGTGTCGAGGGCAACATCACCGACCTCATCTGAGGCCGGCGCTTCGGCTTTATAAAAAACGCCGCTCGTGCCTAGGATGGGCCAGATCAACCCCGGAGGCGGGCAGATGAAACCGGCCAGGCGTTCGAGCGGCGGCAAGGCGCGGCTCGTGGGCATGAATCACATCGCTCTGGAGGTCGGGGATATCGAGAGCGCGCTTGCGTTTTACGGCCAGCTCTTCGACTTCCGGCTCCGCGGCCGGAGCGCGCACATGGCCTTCATCGATATGGGCGACCAGTTTATCGCGCTCTCCGAGGGCCACACCGGAGACACCGACCGGGACCGGCATGTCGGCCTGGTCGTGGACGATAAGGAAAAGGTGAGACGCCGGCTCAAGCAGGCCGGCGCGAAGGTGATACCGGGGCGATCGGTGGAATTCAGGGACCCGTGGGGCAACCGCATTCAGATCGTGCCCTACCCGACGATCCAGTTCATCAAGGAACCCGCGGTGCTGGCCGGGATGGGCTGCGGCGACCTGCGCAAGACCCCCGCAGCAATCCGCGAGCTCGCCAGAAAAGGGCTGACCGCCGGCCCGTCGAAGCGCGCGAGCCAAGCCGGCGCGACGCGCTGAATTGTGTCATCGCCGGTGGCGGCTATCGAGCAACGCGCCTCCAATGAAACGCGCGATTCAAGCTCCGGCACCTGGTACCGGATCGCAGCGGAGCTGATCGCCCTCGTCTATATCGCGATCATCGCCGCGATCGCTTCCGCGACCGGCGCCTTCTACGTAATGTTTCCCGAACTGGGCGCGCTCTCGCACGACGTCTTCACGCGGCCGCGCGGCACCTGGGCCAGCACGCCGATTCTGCTCGCGATCACCCCGGTCCTTACGGGCGTGGTCGGAATCTTTTTCACGCGTCTTCTGCCGTATGGATATATTTCGGTGCTGCTTACGGTCGGTGGCGCGGTGACGGTAGTAATCGCGCTCGACTCACCGGTCGCGCCCGCGATTTCGGCCGGTCTGCTGCCGCTGGTCCTGGGGATCAGGAGCTGGTGGTATCCGCCGGCGATAATGCTCGGCACCACCCTGCTGGCGCTGCTTTCCATCCCGTGGAAACGGATCGCCGCCTCACGCCTCGCGACGACGGCGCGCCCGGCGGCCGATCTCCTGGATGACGCCATCGAACGTCCCCCCGTCGGCCGCTACTGGGTGTTAGCGCTGATGGCCTTCGTGGCGGTGGCGGTATCGGTCGTGAAGCTGACGGGGCTGCGCTTCGTGCTCTTCCCGCCGCTGGTGGTAATCGGTTTCGAGATGCTGGGCCATCCCGACATCTGCCCGTGGGCGAAACGGCCGTTGATGCTTCCGGTGGCGTGCTTCCTGACCGCCGCCGGCGGATTGCTGTTCTGGCGAGTGCTCGGCGTCGGACCGGTAACCGCCGGACTCAGCATGGGATGGGGAATTCTGGTGCTGCGCGCGTTCGATCTCCATGTGCCGCCGGCGCTGGCGGTCGCGCTGCTGCCGCTGGTGATGGATTCGCCGACCATCGCTTACCCGTTCGCGGTCGGTATCGGCACGCTCCTCATGACGTTGTGGTTTCTGCTCTATCAGCGCCTGCAGTATCGATTACCGGCTGGCTGAAAGCGCGGCCCATTGGGACAATGCGAAATTTCAAATCCTCGGCAACCGCAAACCAAGGAGCTGGCAATGCTGGATGAGAAAGCGCTCGACGTCCTGTTTCGCAGCGCGCAATCGCATAACGGATGGCTCGACCGGCCAGTGACCGACGTCGAGCTGCGCGAGTTATATGAACTCATGAAGTGGGGTCCGACCAGCGCCAATTGCTCGCCGATGCGGCTCGTGTTTGTCCGCACGCCGGCCGGCAAGGAGCGGATAAGGCCCGCGCTCAGTCCGAATAATATCGAGAAGACGCTGAGCGCCCCGGTAGTCGTGATCGTCGCGTACGATTCAAAATTCTACGGGTTTGTACCGCGGCTCTTTCCGCGCAACCCGGCGGCTGCCGAGCGCTTCGCGAGTGATGCCGCGCTGGCGGCCGCCACCGCGTTTCGCAACGGCACGCTCCAGGGCGGTTACCTGATTCTCGCCGCCCGCGCGATCGGTCTGGACTGCGGGCCGATGTCCGGCTTCGACAACGACAAGATAGACGCCAAGTTCTTCCCCGACGGACGCTTCAAATCGAATTTTCTGTGCGGGCTGGGCCGTGGCGATCCGGCCAAGCTCTTTCCGCGCGGCCCCCGCCTGACGTTCGAGGAGGCCTGCAAGCTCGCCTGAGCGGTCCCAAGCGCCGCACGGGACTGAAAGCGGTTTCGAATTTACTGGAGGCCGGAGAATTCCGTCGGCGTGAGCAGCTTGTTGGTCTGAGTGACGATCACCTGCCGCAACTCCTCGCCGATCTGAGCCCGGCGCGGATCGCTGGTCCATGATTTCCAGGCCCGCGTTCGTTCATTGAGGTCGGTATAGGCCCATAGATGGACGACCTCGTTGAGCGTGCCGACTTCGGTGTACCAGAAGCCGACCGGCTTCAGTCCGTGCTCCGCGAGCATCGGCAGCAGGCGGCTTTTCGCGATCTCCAGGTAGCGGGGAACGCCGCCAAATACCAGTTGATAGGTGCGCAGTTCGTAGATCATGCCATAGCCCTCATCAGCGCGGGCGCTCAGCGGAGGTTTTCCGGGGCAAGCGGCTCACCCGACCGCGAAACGCGAGCGGTCGAAGCCGTTGATCACCTGCGGCCTCCGGTATAACTCGACCGCGATGCTGACCTCGACCAGCGACAACGCCATCTCGAGCAGCCGCTGCGAGTCCTCGGGCATGCGATCGAGCGGAAACTGCTTCAGGTATTCGACGATCGCAGGCAGGCGCCCCATCATCGCGCTGTAAAATACCTGCAGCTCCTCGATCCTGCTCGATTCGCGCGCCGCCATGCGCTCTCTTTCGGTTGGCAGCGCCCAGTCGGCGAACGGTTCGAGATCCCGGAAAGGTCCGGGGAGCTTCGCCTGAGGATTGGCAATTCCTTCCTGCGGCATTGTTAATCAAGCTCCTGTGGCTGGGCCCACGTGCTCTTCCACGACCTTGTGGAAGTGCCGAATTTGAATTTCTTCGTCCTGAAAGAGCAGATACTTCTTGGCCCGCGATTTGAGGCCGGTATGGACGGTTTCGTGCGCGGTCGCGTCCTCGTCGAAGACCAGACGGGTGCGGGTGAGCGCGAATTCCTCGGCCAGCCGCTCAGCCGCGTTCTGCAGGGGCGCGGAGTAGCATCTGATCTCCCAGATCGTGCGATCGACCGCAAGTGGCCAGAAATTGTAGGTCACGCACGAGTCGTTGGTTGGGCCGCGGAAAAAGATGATCACGAAGTTCGGGAAGATCAGGTAAAAGTCGAAATCGCTGCCGGCCACCGGCAGCCGGCAGTGGCTCGCGCCGGCCGCCGCCATCTCCATAATGATGCTCTCGAGCGGCGTCGGCTTGTGCCCCGGATTCATTTCGCACGAATAGACGCTGTGGCGGTTGAAGAAGGTCACGTCCATCACCCGCACCAAGCCCTTCTCATTGGCCAGGAACAGATCGGGCATTATATAGCGATGTTGAAACGGCAGATGGTAGACCTCGTTCTGCGCGTCGAGCCCGATCTTCCAGTTCGCCTTCTCGTCGATCTTGTAGCATCGCGCCAGCCTGAGCTTGTCGAAATCTCCCCCCTTGAGCTGCACGTCCAGGCCGTCCAGGTATTGGGTGAGATTTTCGCGCGGGCTCGGATCGAGATTGATGAAAATGAAGCCGTTGAAGAGCTCGGTGGCCACCGGCGTCAGGCCGAGCTGGCTCTTGTCGAGGTCGAAGAAATTGGCCTCGTCGGGAACCCATTTGAGCTGTCCGCTTGAGTCGTAGCCCCAGCTATGGAAGTTGCAGGTCAGGTAGCCGCGGCATTTGCCTTTCTCGTCCCATGCCAGCGTGTTGCCGCGATGGGAGCAGACGTTGTGAAATCCCCGCACCACGCCATCCTGGCCCCGCATCACCAGGATCGAGGCGTTGCACACCGCCAGCTCGCGGACGAAATAGTCGCCCCGCTCGGGAATCTCACAGACATTGCCGACGTTCAGCCACGAACGGCGGAAGATTCGCTCGCGCTCGAGCTCGAAATACTCGGGTGATATGCAAGGCTCTGCCGCTACCGGCCCGGTTCCCAGATCCGGATATTTCTCCACCCATCGCCGCTCTTTCATTACGGTCTTCATCGTCTTGTCTCCTCAGGCCGCGCTACGGCGGGATAACACTTCGAAACTCCGGCTGTCAACTTGAGGCCCGCCGATGTTCGAGCCTCGACCACCAATCCAGACGGGACGGATGCCAGCCGTTCCGGGTGTGGGTAACAGTGGCCTTTGCCGCCTTCCTCGTCAACTGCAATCCGTGTAGATCTTGTGATACGTCGTGTAATCACACTTCTGGAGCCGGGTTGCCGCATCGTGGGAGCGGCCGCTTCTGTAAGGGGGGCTCTCTTCGGTGGAAACTCAAAAATTCGATCTGATGGTAATTGCAGAGACCGGGGGCGTGTCTCATGCCGCACCGCGGCAGGTGTCAGCGAGACGCGTATCGAGCGCTGCTCCGCGCCATTTCCATCTGCTGTGGGATGAGGAACTGGAGCAGCTTCGGCCCATCCTGAAGCGCCTGATCGAGCGGCTCGACGAGGTGATCGGTCACTGGTATCAGCTCTATATCCTCCACTTCGGGGATCAGAGGACGCTGGCAAAGCGCGAATTTCACGAGATCTTCTACACCAACCTCAAGCGCAACACCGCCGACCTGCTCGACGGCGACATGGACCGCTACGCGCTCAACACGATTCGTACCGGTGAGCTGCTGTGCGAACGGCGGGTGCCGTTTTCGGAGCTGATCGCATCGCTGTATCTGTATGAGGAGAGCGCCTACACGGTCTTCCCGGAATCGATGCCGGTCGAGCTGTTTACGTCTTTCGACAAGCTGAGCCATGTGCGGATGATCCTGCTGGCGGAGGCCTACTTCCGTTCCACCGCGGCGATCGCGGGCGCGCGCGTCGAGTCGCTCGAGCGCGAGGCTCGGCAATTGCCGCGTGAGGACCGCCGCGGTTTCCACGGGCTGGTAGGCTCCAGTCCCGTGATGCGCCGTCTGCACGAGCGTATCGAGGCGGCGGGCGAGACCCGGGGCACGGTGCTGATCGTCGGCGAAAGCGGCACCGGCAAGGAGCTGGTGGCGCGCGCGATTTGCGAATGCGCTCCTCATCCGGCGGCGCCGTTTGTGGCGCTCAACTGTGCGGCGATCCCGAAGGATCTGATCGAGAGTGAACTGTTCGGCTACAAGCGCGGCGCATTCAGCGGCGCCAACGCCGATTACCTGGGCCTGTTCCGAGCCGCCGAGAGCGGCGCGCTGTTTCTCGATGAAGTGACGGAAATGAGCGCCGAGACCCAGAGCAAGCTGTTACGCGCGGTGCAGGAGCGGATGGTGCGGCCGGTCGGCTCGATTCGCGAGGTCGAGGTCGACGTGCGGGTAATCGCCTCGACCAATCGCGACCCGGAAGAGGCGGTGCGCCGCGGCCTCCTGCGCCCCGACCTTTACTACCGCCTGCAGGTCAGCGTGCTGCACGTGCCGCCGTTGCGCGAACGCACCGAGGATATCCCGGCACTGGTCGAGCACTTCATTACGCTCCTGAACGAGAATCTGCGGCCGCGGGTCCCGGTGCATGGCGTCGAGCCGCAGGCGCTGGAAGCGATGGAGCGTTACCCGTGGCCAGGTAACGTGCGCGAACTATCCAACGCAATCGAGGGGGCGTTCACCTTCGGCCGTTCGCCTCTGATTCAACCCGCCGACCTGCCGCCGGCTGTGATCGGCAGAGCCACCAGCGCCGGTTTCGACACGCTCGCTCAGGCGCCCGTGCAACAACCCGGTGCAATCGTCGGCTCGTTCGCCGACAGCGAGCGCGATCTGATCCGGCGCGCCCTGGAGACCACCGGCGGCAACAAGGTCGCCGCCACCCGCCTGCTGTGCATCTCGCGCAAGAAGCTTTACGCCAAAATCGCCAAGTACGGACTCTGACCGCTTCCCGGCGGCGGTTTTCCGAGGTCCCGAAAGGCGCTCGGAAGCGCTCGAATTTCAGGGCGGCGGATTTTCAGAAGAAGCGCCTGCAGACGGCGCAGCAGCCGGCTCAGAAGACGGCTTCGCCGCCGAGCCCGCCGACGCGCCTGAAGTCTCGTTCGCGGCGCGCAGACGCTCGAACAGGCTGGTGTTCGCGGTGACGATCTGGCCGAGCGCGCCGACTACCGCGCGCGACATCTCGGGGACGGCGTCGACGCCGACCCGGAAAACGGAATTGTCTTCGAGCACCTCTCCCGGCAGCGTCTCGGCGTAGATCGTGAAGGCGACCGCAACCGCCGACATATGCCCTGACAGGCGGTTATTGAGTCCCTTCCACATGTCGACGCACATGAAGTGCACTCCCAAGCCATAGCCGATCGTGTTGTCGACCAGCTTGTAGGCTGCCGACTCGCCGACCTTCTTCTTGAAATCGGCACAGAAGCTTTGCCCGACCGGATCGGGGCATCGGCAATCCACGTCGACGTTGATGCGGCCCTGATTACCGGCGGCCAAACTGGTTGCGGGAAATGAGAGCGCGAGCAGGAGCGACGCAATTAACCCGAGTGTCGTTGTCACGGTTCGCAAAACAGTTGCAGCGTATCCAAGAGGCGCCAGCGCGGGCAAGGGCGCCGGCCGATGATCGGCTTTCGAGCTCGCCCGCGCGCGTGGCATCTCGCGATTCTTCGCGCCGCCGCTAACAATCGCTAGAATCGATGCGCTCCGCTCCAGGTTAATCGACAATGCCGGATTCGCCGCCGCGATATGAGTTTCGAGTATGGGACGAGAATCTCGAAGCTTTGAAAAGACGCCTCGAAGAACTCGGCACTCACGAGCGTTTCGTGAACGGGACCGAACTTTATTTGGTTTCCAGAACGACCGACAAATGCAATGCGAAGATACGGGCGGGGCGGCTCGAGGTTAAGCGATTGGTGAGCGAAACCCGGGGACTCCAACAATGGACGCCGATGCTCAAGGCGCCGTTCCCGCTCGAGACCTCGGCGATCGTGATCTGCCTCGCCTGCCTGACAGCCGCATCACGCCCGCTTACGAGGTCCGCCTATACAACGGGCGAGTTCCTGAGCGAAGTCGTCGCGCGGTCGCGAATCCTGGCACCGGTGTCAATCTTCAAGCGGCGGGAGATTTTCAGCCTCGATGGGTGCAGGGCGGAGTTTGCGGCCGTAACGGTCCCAACTCGTCCCGATGCGACCGTAAGACACACTGTCGCGGTCGAATCCATCGATGCCGACCGCCTAATTGAGCTTGCTTCAAGGCTTGATATCCAGCGCTATCCCAATAGAAGCTACGTTCAGGAAATCAAGCGACTCATGCACCTATGAGTCCGTGACTCCGGCCGCTAGCCCCGCCCGATGAGCGGCATCTTCGTCGCCATCACGGTGATGAACTGTACGTTCGCCGACAGCGGCAGGCTCGCCATGTAGACCACCGCCCGCGCCACGTCCGCAGTCGCCATCCGCGGCTCGACCGCGAGCGATCCGTTGGCCTGCGGGACGCCCTCTTGCATCCGCGCCGTCATCTCGGTGTCGGCATTGCCGATGTCGATCTGGCCGCACGCGATGTCGTACTTGCGACCGTCAAGCGAAGTCGACTTGGTCAGTCCGGTTATCGCGTGCTTGGTGGAGGTGTAGGGAGCGGAGTTCGGCCTTGGGCTGTATGCGGAAACCGAGCCGTTGTTGATGATCCGTCCACCGCGCGGCGTCTGATCTTTCATCATCCGGAACGCCTCCTGGGTGCAGAGGAAGGCACCGGTCAGGTTGGTATCGACCACCGCCCGCCATTGCGCATAACTCAAATCCTCCAGCGGCATCGGGGGCGCGCTGATGCCGGCGTTGTTGAACAACAAATCGAGACGGCCAAACGTCCTCCGGGTTTCGGCAAACAGGTTTTTCACCGCGGCTGGATCGGCCACGTCGGCCGGCATCACCAGCGTTCGCTGCGCCGATTTCCCGGCCTCGCCGGCG
>JBGPMT010000024.1:0-16546 GCA_041487135.1 Binataceae bacterium (SeqCode)
AAACTTAAGCAGGCACATAAGAAAATCAGCATCGTAGCCGGATATAATTTCGCCATTTCCTCCTCCCGGTTCTGGGAAATCTCTCGCCCGAGGTTGAAGATAGCTGGGCTGCGCCGCCGGTCGGCGATACTACGCAGGCTTTCATCTGGTCTCAAGCCCGGCGTGACTCTACCTGCGGCGCCGCCCCGATCACAGGTCGAAAAAAAGCCTCGGGAGGGCAGGGGTCGGCACCCTCACGGAACTGCCGGCAAACAGAATCTCAGCTCAGCACGGGCGCACGGCGATTTGGCCCCTCGCCGGCGACCAGCCGCGCGCGCAACCCGTCAGGTGAATCCCGCAGCGCATCGAGGCCGGAGTAGACGGCCTCAGGCGGCGCGGGGCAGTTTTGGACGTGATGTTGCTCTTGATGGGTGCAGATATGATCCGCGTGCAAGGTAGCTCTGGGATCCCACTCCTGGATCATGTCCAGGGCATGATGGAGCCGCATAGTTATTCCGCTCCAATTCTGGAAGTATCCCCCTCGCAAACCTAATTACGTAACTTACCGGAATCGGTTACAGCAGGGCTGAGCCCTGCACCCGATAAAGGGGTTGCCAGCCTGTGGGCTGTCCATGGGTTATCGACTCTGCGGCAGGGCCAACCCGGCTGCATTCCAGATGACACACTCCGGTGTCATGATCACGAGGAGAGCGTTCACAGCTCGCTGATGAAGGCGGCGCGGATGGCCGCTTCGAGTTGGCGCGTCAGCGCGAAGCGATCGGCGCTCTTGAGGTCCTTGGTTTCGATCGGCGCGCCTAGGCTTATCCGGATGCGCCGGCCGGGCACCACCACCCGGGCGCCGCGCGGGAGAATCGCCGCGCTGCCGCTGATCGCGATCGGGATACACGGGCGCCGGGTCGCGATCGCAATCCACGCCGCACCGTCGTTGAACTCGTGCACCTGGTTGTCCGAAAAGCGCGTGCCCTCGGCGAAGACGCAGAGGTTGTAGCCCAGCCGCGAGACCTCGATCGCGCGCCGAATCGCGTTCCCGCCCCGCCGCCGATCGACGAAAACATGTCCCGAGCGCCGCATCGCATACCCGAGCATCGGCACCCTCATCAGCTCCTTCTTGGCCACGAAGCGCGTCTCGCCCGGAATGAAGGCCAGGATCGCGAAGACGTCGAACATGCTCTGATGGTTCGAGACCATCACGAACGATCCGAGGCCGGCGAGATTCTCGAGCCCCTCGATCTCGACCCGCAGACCGCAGGTGCGAACAATGAGCCACCCCCACAGCCAGCTGATATGACTGACCGCGTGGCCGTCGAAGAACGGCGCGGTGAGGGCGGCTAGAGTCGACAGCACGGCGGTGTAGAGCAGGCACATCGGGACCGCGATCGCGCCCCAGAGCCGGTTGAGAAGACCCGGGCGCGGGGCGGCAGCGAGATCGCGGGCGTCAGCTCGAGGGGCCATCGGCATGATTATACGGTAATCTATGCGCAGAGGGCGTGCCGCCCTGCGGACCTGCCCGCCGACGGCGCGCGTTTTCCAGGAGGGTGCCGGTCGATTGGGTTATCTGTGGCGCTGGTAATCGACAGATGGGTGATTGCGGTGGTCGCGCTCCTGGCGGCCGGGTCTCCTGCCCGGGCTGAGCTGGGCGCGATTCCGCCTGCCGATGCCTGCCCTGAAATCAGCCGGGCAGTCGGTCGCCTCGCGGCGGCGGAGCATCAGCAGGCCTTTGCGCTCGACCTCTATTCCAAGGCGGACGGCGGCTTGGGGCCGCATCGCGGCGCGCTGCCGGCGGTCGAGGTTCGGCTGGCCGGGATGCTCGAGCGGATTGGCGAGCTGCGCGCGACGCTCCGGCGGGTGCGCTCGGAGCCGGGGGCGCTCGGCAATTCGATGGTCGGGGGATGTCTCGAGGTGGGGGAAACGGCGCTCAGACAGGGCGAACGGGTGAGCTCGGAGGTGGAGCGGGTCGTGATCGAGGCGCGAGGTTATCCGCCGGCTGGCGCTGTTGCCGGATCGATCAAGTCGGCCGCGCCTGCGGCGCACTCGTCCCCGGGCTCAGCTTCGGAGCCCGTGCCGCCCGGCGACGCGGTACGATAAACGCGGCGGCAGCGATCGAAAGCAGGACGGCCTGCGCCAGGATAGTCTGCGCGGTCGGGAACATTCCCAGCATCTGAATCGTCGGCAGATGCGGGATAAACGTCGCCGCGATCCATCCGGATTCCTGAAAACTCGCCACCCCCTGCCCGACAAACACCACCGCGAGCCCATACAGCAGCACCGTGGTGGCCGAGAAGAACGACCCGACCGGAATGCGGATGGCGGCGCTGGTCAGGACGATGAACACGATCGCCAGCGCCGCGGCGCCCGCCGCCACCCCCGCCATCACGGCATGCTTCTCAGCCGCGGCGGTGGCACCGGCCATCAGCGCCTGAAAGAACACGATGGTCTCGGCGCCCTCGCGCATCACGGCCAGAAAGGCCGTCAATCCGAGCGCGACCGAGGGCAGCACGCTGCGCCTGGCGGTCTGAATCTGCGAGCGGATAAAGCCCATCCATTGTTCGGCTTGCGCTTTCGAGGTCAGCCATGAGCTGACGTAAAAGAGCGTAGCGGCGGCAAAGATTTGGAAGATGCCTTCGAGCGTATCGCTGGTATTGTCGGCCAGGAAGTGATTGACCGACCATGCGAGCCCGGCGCTGACCGCGATCGCAAGCGCGGCGCCGCCGTAAATTCCACGCGCCTTGCCAGTCTCGCCCGCCTCGCGGGTGCCCGCAACCAGCGCGATCACGACGATCAGGGCCTCGAAGCCCTCGCGGAACAGGATGCCGAAAGAATAAAGAAAATAGGGCAGGATGGTCTGTGTCGCGGTCATCGATTTTACGATTTTGAGAATGATTCTCAACTACAGGTTAGGCCGCCGTCGAAGGCAGTGTCAAGCGAGTAAAATCGGGAGCCCGCCGGCCATAATCGCCTTGCTGTCCCGGGCCCGGCTGCGGTAGCTTCACGGGTGAAGCGCGGCCTCGCCAAGCTGGGGCTCTCGCTTCAATTTTTTTGGCAGCGACGGTGATGATCGAAACGCTAGGCGTAGTCGGTGCCGGCCAGATGGGCGCGGGAATCGCGCAGGTCGCCGCGCAGGCCGGAATCGAGGTCATCCTGAGCGATGTATCGCAGGATCTCTGCCGGCGCGGAATCGACGGGATCCGGCGCAATCTGGATCGCGCGGTCGAGCGGGGACGGATGTCCCCCGAGGCTCGCGAGGCGGCGCTGGGCCGGCTGCGCCCGAGCGCGGAGCTCGAGGAACTCGCCAAATCCGACTTCGTAATCGAGGCGATTATCGAACGCGAAGAGGCCAAGCTCGCGCTCTTTCGCCGGCTCGGCCAAATCTGCGCCCCCGAGGTGATACTCGCCTCGAACACCTCGTCGATCTCGATCACGCGGATGGCCGCGGTCACGCGCCGGGCCGACCGCTTTATCGGCATGCACTTCATGAACCCGGTCCCGGTGATGAAGCTGGTCGAGATCGTCCGCGGACTTGCCACCTCCGAGGAAACGCTGGCCGCCACGCGCGATCTCGCGGCCCGGCTCGGCAAGCAGATCATTACCGTCCAGGACTCGCCGGGCTTTGCGGTTAATCGGGTCCTGCTGCCGATGATCAACGAAGCGGTCTTCGCGCTGCAGGAAGGCGTGGCAAGCGCGGCCGATATCGACCTCGGGATGAAGCTCGGCACCAACCATCCGATGGGACCGCTGGAGCTCGCCGATCTGATCGGACTCGACACCTGCCTGTATGTGATGGAGGTGCTGCACGCGGGGCTGGGCGAGGACAAGTACCGTCCCTGCCCGCTGCTGCGCAAGTA
This sequence comes from Binataceae bacterium (SeqCode), assembly GCA_041487135.1. Taxonomy (GTDB): domain Bacteria; phylum Desulfobacterota; class Binatia; order Binatales; family Binataceae; genus JAJPIG01. The sequence goes on from JBGPMT010000024.1 coordinate 3,843, forward strand.
CGTCGACGCGGGTTTTCTGGGACGCAAGAGCGGGCGCGGATTCTACGTCTACGATCGCGGCGGCAGTGAGCGCTGAGCTCAGGCCGAACGCGAGAGGAGGGAGCGACCTTGGTGAAGGCATTTATTTTGATCGACACCTCGCCGGGCAAGGCCAAGGAAGTTACCATCAAGATCCGGCAAGTCGCCGGCGTGTCGGCGGCGCATGCCGTGACCGGACCGCACGACATCATCGCGGTGGTCGAGGCCGCCGACGTCTCGGCCCTGGGCGAGCTGGTGGTGCAGAAAATTCAGAGCGTGACCGGCGTGAACCGCAGCCTGACCTCGATCGTCGCCGATTGATTCGCGCCGCGCATTCCTATCTACCGATGGCGGCGGCCCAACTTGCAGGCGGTCTGCCACACGCCTAACGTGGAGGTATGGCGGCGCCGGCGCCTGATCGATGGCCGGCGTTGGCTGAAAGATGATTTGCGATGGCTGAGCTACCGGTAATCAAGCGCCTGCGCAAGGAACTGGAGACGCTCAAGCGCGAGCTGACGATCGATTTGCCCAAGGAGCTGGAGCGTGCCCGCGCCCACGGCGACCTGTCGGAAAACGCGGAATGGGCGATGGCGAAGCAGCGCCAGGAATTCCTGCGCGCCCGGGTCTCCAATCTCGAGGCACGCATCGCCGAGCTCTCGATGATCAATCTCGATTCCATCCCACGCGACACGGTCGGTCTCGGCAGCCGGGTCGAGCTCGAGGATCTCGACGAGGGCAGCTATATCGCCTTCGAGATCGTGGTGCCCGAAGAGGTAAACGGCTCGCTCAACCGCATCTCGCTCTCCTCGCCGCTGGGCCGCGCGCTTTTGGGCAAGGCCGGCGAGGACGATATCGAGGTCCAGACGCCCAAGGGCAAGCGCTCCTACCTGATTCGCAAGCTGGTTACGATCCACGAGCTGATCGTCATCGGCGAGCGCGAAACCTGAGCCGAGGCGCGCTCCACCGCGCCGCGAGCGCCGCTCGCCCTAGTCCCCGTACATCGCCTCGATCTGCTCGCGGTAGTGCGCCATCACCACGCGCCGGCGCAGCTTGAGCGTCGGTGTGAGTTCGCCGTTGTCCTGCGAGAACGGATGCGCGACGAGTGTGAAGGCGGAGATTGCCTCGAAATCGGCCAGTGTCCGGTTGAGTTCGCGCAGCCGGCGATGGAACAGGGATTTGAGCGCCGGTTCGTTAACCAGCTCCTCGGGGCTCCTTTCCGCCATCCGGTCGCGCTCGAGCGCCGCGGCGAGATTTTCGAAATGGGGCACGATCAACGCCGCCAGATGCTTGCGCCGATCGCCGACGATGCAGGCCTGTGCGATATACTGATCGCTCATCAGACGGTTCTCGAGGTTGGCGGGCGAGACGTTCTTGCCGCCGGACAGCACGATGATCTCCTTTTTCCGATCGGTGATCGCGATATAGCCGTCCGCATCGATCCGCGCGATGTCTCCGGTATGGAGCCAGCCGCCGTCATCCAGGGTCTCGCGCGTTTCATCCTCGCGCCCGAAGTACCCCTTCATCACGTTCGGCCCGCGCACCAGCAATTCACCGTCGCCGGCGGTCTTCACCTCGACGTTGACCAGCGGCAATCCCACCGTGCCGATACGCGTGCGGCCCGGCAGGTTCACCGAAACGACCGGGCCGGCCTCGGTGAGCCCGTAGCCTTCATAGATCGGCACTTCGGCGGCGGCCAGGAACTCGAAGATCTCGACCGGCAGCGGCGCTCCCCCGGAAATCAGGTAGCGCATGCGATCGCCGAAGATCGATCGAATCCGGGCAAACACGAGGCGCCGGAACAGCGCCATCGCGATCCCCAGATGGGCCGGAACCGCAACTCCGTGATGGCGATATGACGCGGCCCGTTTGCCAATCCCAAGCGCGGTATTGAACAGGCTTCGCCGCGGCCCGGAGGCTTCGTCCATGGTGCGCATCACGCGGTTGTAGACCACCTCGAGCAGGCGCGGCACGACCAGGAAGACCGTCGGGCGAATCGCCTGCAGGTCCTGCGCGATTTGCGACAAACCCTCGGCATAGGCGATCGTCCCGCCACACATCATGACCGTGTAGTAGCCGGCGGTGCGTTCGAAGGAATGGGCGATTGGCAGAAACGAGAGCACCACGTCGAGCTCGTCGAGTTCCAGCGCGTTCAGTGAGCCTTCGCAGTTGCCGAGCAGGTTGCCGTGGGTGAGCATCGCGCCCTTGCTCGGGCCCGTGGTGCCGGAGGTGTAGATGAGCGTGGCCAGGTCTTCGCGGCCGCCGCTGATCGCCGGCATCGGCGCCGCCGCGCTTGCCGCTTCGAGCGTCGCGACCGGTGGCGCTCCCGAGAGGGCCTCCGGCCCGGCCTCGGAATCGAGCGCGACAATCCGCTCGAGCTTCGGGATCGACGGCGCCAGCGCGAGGATTTTCTTAAGCGCCTCCGCGCCCTTGATCGCGATCAGCCGGGCGCCAGAATCATTGAGGACGTGAGCGGTCTCCTCCGCGGCGATCGTGGTGTAGAGCGGTACCACCACGCCGCCCATCCCGAGCACCGCCTGATCCGCGATCACCCACTGCGGTGAGTTCTCGGCCAGGATCGCGACCCGATCGCCGGGCCTGATTCCCGCCGCGACCAAGCCGGCTCGCAGGCGCGCCGCCGCCCCGCCGATTTCGTTCCAGGTGAGGCCGCGCCAAGCCTTGCCGATCTTCTCCTTGAGGAAGACCCGATCGCCGAATCTTCTGACCCGCTCCTCGAAAGCGAGGGCCAGGGTCCTGTCGTTCAGCGTCACGCGTCCCACGATACCGAGGCTCCCGCGTCCATTAGGCGACCTTCAAATTGATCGCTTTCAGTAGCAAACCCGCTTCAGGATTGATATCGTCGCTCTCCGATTCGGTTGCGACGCAATAGACTCGGAAATTGCCGGTCAGGGCGCTCATAACGAGCCGCCCGGCCGTGATCGCGGCGGCTCGGACTATCGCCGACGCCAGTCAGGATGACGCCAACAGTGATCGACGCCAGTTTTTCGCCCGGTACGGCCGCAGCGAGCCCCTCGCGCATGCTCCATCGGTTGGCGCTGTTCGCGGCCACCATGACCTTTATCCTGATCTTTGTGGGCGGCCTTGTCACGTCAACCGGCTCCGGTCTCTCGGTACCCGATTGGCCGCTGGCCTTCGGCAAGCTGATACCGCAACACTGGGTCGGCGGCATTCGCTTCGAGTACAGCCATCGCATGGTGGCGGGAATCGTCACGATCCTGACGCTCACGCTCGCCGCGTGGACCTGGTTCGCTGAGTCCCGGCGCTGGGTCAGGAACCTGGCCCTCGCGGCGTGCGGCCTGGTGATCGCGCAGGCGCTGCTCGGCGCGATCAACGTGCTGTTCCTGCTGCCGCTTCCGGTAACGGTCGCTCATGCGGCCACCGCGCAGGCATTTTTCTGCCTGATGGTGGGACTCGCGATGTTCACGAATCCGCATTGGCAAGCGATGCCGCAGGCGCGCGCCGCCGATGATGCGCGCCCGACGCTCAAGACCCTCGCCGTGCTCACCACCACCGCCATCTACGTCCAGATTCTGATCGGTGCGTTGATGCGCAACCTGGGAGCGGGCCTCGCGATTCCGGACTTTCCGTTGAGCTACGGGCGGCTGGTGCCGCCGGGCTGGAGTTCCCCCATCGCCGTGAATTTCGCCCATCGATGCGGTGCGCTGGCGGTCGCGATCCTGATCGTTTGGACGGTCGCCCGCATCGCGCGGCGCCATCGCGATGAGCCGCTCCTGATGCGGCCCGCGATCGGCCTGCTGATCCTGCTCGCAATTCAAATCACGCTCGGCGCGCTGACCATCTGGAGCCGCCGCGCGGTGATTCCGACCACCGCTCATGTCGCGGTCGGGGCCGCCGTGCTGGCCACCGCCTTCACTCTGACGATCCGGGTCGCGCGTCTGACCCCCGCCGGCCGCGCGGCGCAAGTGGTGGTGGCGCGCGATTCGTATCCGCGCGATCGCGCGATCGCGGGAAGCCGGGTGGCGTCGTGAGTATCGAAGCGGCGGCGGTGGCGACTTCGATAGGCGGCGCGCGCCGCCGGATGGCGGATTATTTCGCGCTTACCAAGCCGCGCGTGGTCTCGATGGTCCTGGTTACGACCTTCGCTGGCTATTATCTCGGCGCCGCCGGCGCGATCGACCCGTTCCTTGCGCTGAACCTGTTGGTTGGCACCGCGATGGCTGCGGGCGGCACGCTTGCGCTCAATCAGTATTTCGAGCGCGATCTCGATGCCCTGATGGAACGGACCCGGCGCCGGCCGCTGCCTGCTGCCCGGCTACGTCCGATCGAAGGGCTGATGTTCGGCGTGCTCGCAGCCGCCGCAGGCTTTATCTGGCTGATAGTCGCGGTCAACTGGATGTCGGCCGCCGTTATTGCAGCGGTCACGATCCTCTATCTGGGCGCCTATACGCCGCTCAAGCGCGTCTCCTGGGCCTGCAACATTATCGGCGCGGTGCCGGGCGCGCTGCCGCCGGTCGCGGGATGGGTCGCGGCGCGATCGAGCATCGGCGCCGAACCCGTCCTGCTGTTCGCCATCATCTATTTCTGGCAGCTCCCCCATACGCTTGGGATCGCGCGGCTCTACCGCCGCGACTACGAGGCCGCCGGAATCCATCTCTGCCCGCCCGATGGACCGCGCGGGCTGTTCATCAACTCGCTGATCGTAACCGACTGCATCCTGCTGATGGCGGTGAGCGTGATGCCGGCGCTGATGGGTTACGCGGGGCGAATTTACCTGGCCGTCGCGATTCTGCTCGGACTCGGGATGCTGGCTTGCGGATACGGCCTGATTCGCAATCCCGACCGCGCCGCCTCGACGCGCCGCGTGATCATGGCATCGCTGGTCTACCTGCCGGTGGTCCTGCTGGTGCTGGTGCTCGATCGCATTTGAACGCTGCCGCCGTGGTGCTGGGCGCTTGATTTCCTACTCAACGCTGCCGCTTCTGAACGCGGTGTTCAACAGCACGGCGGCGGTGCTGCTGGTGGCCGGGCTGATCTTCATCCGGCGCGGCGCGGTGCGGGCCCATCGCGCCTGCATGCTGTCCGCGTTTACCGTCTCGATCGCGTTTGCGATCTCTTACATCGTCTATCATGCACATGTTGGCGACGTGGGGTTCCTGGGCCGCGGCTGGGTCCGCCCCATGTATTTCACGATTCTGATTTCGCATATCACGCTCGCTTTCGTGATCGTCCCGCTGGTGATCATCACACTGCGACGCGCGCTCTCCGGCCGGTTCAATGCCCACCGCGCGATCGCGCGCTGGACCTGGCCAATCTGGATGTACGTCTCGGTGACCGGCGTGATCGTCTACCTGATGGTCTACTGGCTCTACCCGCATTCGCCGATCGCGGCGGTTTCGAAAACCCGCGTCGCCGCCGCCTCTTCGGTGCCGCTTCGCGCCCGCTGATCATCGCGATTCGCCGCGCTATGCGCTTGCGCCGGACCTCTGGTAGCATCCGGCGCACATCGGCCGCGGGGGAACGGCCGCCAGCTCTCTGCGGGGGTATCGATCATGACGGGGACCAACGCAACGGACGCGTCGCCTTACCGATGGCTCGTCGAAGCGCTGCTCGTCCTGCTGCTGATCGCCCAGGCGATCGCGTGGATGTCGCCCGCGCCGATCCTGGGTCCGATCATCAATCATCTCGGCATCGGGCTGGGCGGCGGAGGACTGCTGATCTCGATCGTCCCGGCCTGCGTCGTGATTTTTTCGCTGGTCGGTGGCGTGGTCTCCGAGCGGCTCGGCGCGGTGCGCACCGGAATCGCCGGCGCGTGGGCGATGGCGATAGGCCTGGTGCTGAGCGGCTATACCGACAGCTTCGGCGCGCTGCTGCTTTGCCGCATCCTGGAGGGGCTGGGTTATGGCGTGATACTGGCGCCGATTGCGACGCTGGTGATGGGCTGGTTTCCGCCGCGGGAATGGGCCTACGTCAATATCGCGAATTCGGTCGCGCCCTTCGCGGGGCTCACGCTGGTGTTCGCCGTGATGCCGGTAATCTATAGCGCAACCGGCAAACAGTGGACGACCTCGATGCTCTACGCCGGGCTGGCGCTCGGCGTGATTGCGATCCTGTGGACCGCACTCGGCCGCGAGCCGCACGGCAGCGGCGCGCAGGGCGGGGCGGGCGGCCACCGCGGCGCGATCGGCGGATCGTCGATGCCGGAGGTGATGGGCATGCGCGGCGTCTGGCTAGTGGGCCTCGCGCTCTTCGGCAGCCTCTGGACCTTCCAGATCTTCACCGCCTTCCTCCCGCTCTACCTCCATGCGACCCACGGGATGTCGCTCGAGGAGGCTGACGGGATCGTCGCGATTCTGCCGCTTGCGGCTGCGTTCGCGGCCGCCGGCGGCGGGTTCGGCGCGGCGGTGACGGGGCTGCGCCGTCCGTTCATGTGGCCGATACAGTTGCTGATGTTCCTGGGCGCGCTGGGCGCGGTCGGCTTTCACGATCCGATGGCGATCCGGCTTTCGATGGTCGCGTTCGGCGCCGGCACTTCCGGACCGCTCAGCGGAATCCTGACCACGATGATGGAGCTGCCGGGAATGACGCCGGTAAAGATGGGCAGCGCCTACGGCGTCATTTGGGCAATGGGCTTCGCGGGTGCGTCCGTATCGCCGTTCCTGGGCGGAGCGATTGCCGGCCGGATCGGGCTGTTGCCGGTGATGATGGTCTTTGCGGGTTTCGCGCTGCTCGCGACTCTCGCGCTCTATCTGCTGCCGGAAACCGGGCCCGGCCGCCGCCCCGTCGAGGCGTCAGCCGTGAGCCAGGTTTAATGCCCAGCAGCGGGCGCGCCGAGGAAAGGCGTCGTCAACTCGGGCGGCGGCGACGACCTGAGCTGATCGGCAGCCGCGATCAGCCGCGGACGATCGAAAACCAGCAGGAGCATGAGCGGCTTCACCTGGTCGCGCGGCGGCTTGGAATCCGGTGTCCATCGGAACGGCACCGGATAGAGTATTTCGGCCGCGTGGCCGCGGTAGCGATCGATCAGGAACTTCGCCACCGGGTACGAGCCGAGCACCGCGATGCCAATCTTGCCCTGGTCCAGACCGAGTGTGTCCCAGTCCCAGAACGCAACCGTCGCGGTGTCGATCATCCAATCGGCTGGCAACAGGCCCTGCTGCTTAAGCGCGGGCGGCGATAATTGCGCCGGGTCGTGGCCGGCCGCCAGGTACTTCGCAACGGCCGCGAGAATCGTGTCGAAGCGAAGGGAAACCGCGCGCGTTTCAACGTAGGCGGGACTCAACTTTCGGTACGCGGCAAAGGCATCGCGCGGGATGCTGTAGACGCGAAATCCGTCGCGGCGCGAAGCCGCTATGCCGAGGGTCTCCAGAACCGGACGCCATACCGGGAATAGCGGGTCTTGCTCATCCGCGACTACCGCCTGCACGCCGAAGCGCGCGAGGTAGGCCTTGAGCTGGTCGCCGGCCTCGGGCAGGTCGACCGCGCCATAAAAGAACTGCGCCGCGGGCATCCGCTCGAACACGAACGGCCACGGCCCCGTGTATCCGCTCGCCATCCTGAAGTACATCCCGGTTCGCGCCTGCCAGTACATCGAGGATCCCCTCTGCCCGAACGGCAGTACCAGCGCGATCTCATTCGGGGTGAGTTCCGCGCGATAAGCACGGTTCGCGAAAAACGCCGGCAGTTCGAGCGGGGTGGTCCAGTACGACGCGTGGGGATTGGGAAAGAGCGAGATCGCAATCGCAACCGCGGCCAGGTACTTGGTCGTGGCAGACCGCGCTCCACTCGCAAACCATAGTGCCACGATGATCGCGACTACCAGGGACACATACATCGCGAAGCGCGCCGGCAGCGCGCTCGAGATGAGCGGGAGCTTCAGCATCAGCGCCCACGGCAGCGCCAACGTCTCCCGTCCCATGATGCGCAGCCCGGGGCCCAGCGTCGCGATGATAGTGACCACCAGCAGCAGGATCAGAAATTTCCCCGTCGGGGTCGTCCAGTTACGCCGGCGAAAATCCTCGACCAGCACGATCAGCGGGATGCCGATATAGGCGCCGTTCTCCTGAATGAAACCACCGAAACTGGCGGCGATCGCCGCCGCGGCGTGCGCCGCGCCGATCCAGATGGTCGTGGTGGGTATCACGAAGTTGAGGAAATCGGCGGAATAGCGCCCGGGATTCCATAACGGCGCATTCGGGAAGCCCCGGGCGAACAGAAAATAGAAATAGGGCGCCAAGACCGCGATCGAAATCGCGTACGCGGCCGCAGTCGGCGCGATCAGGCCGGCGACTTTGGAGCGCGTCTCGGCATCGAACAAATAGAGCGCCAGCAGGATCGCGATCGCGCCGAACACCGTGATGGTGGCGAACAACTCGACCGCGCAAAGAAATTCGACGATCAGCAGCAACGCCAGCATCGCCGCATAGCGTCGGGCCGAGATCTCGCCCGCGATACGTCTGAGCGCAAGTATCGCGATCAGCGGTACCGGGAAGACCGCGAGCAGACTCAGATGGCCAAGTGCGCGGCCGAGCATGTAGGGCGAAAAACCGAACAGGTAGCCGCCCAGCAGCGAGGGCCAGAAGGCCCCGGTCAGACGGCGGCATAGCAGGAAGGCGCACAACGCCGCGCCCGGAAGCGCGATCGTGACCAGCGTGTTGTAGGCCGCCACCAGGCCGAAAGCGCTCTGAACCGGAGCCGAGACCAGCGCCGGCAGCGGCACGCAGGTGGTCCACGCCAGGTTAACCCCGACCGGCGCCCAGACCATGTAGGTCCAAAACGGGTTGAGCCGATGCGCAATCGCGTATGGCCACCAGTTCAGGAACCACATCAGCATCGGCGGATCCGTGCCGGTGCCGATGTAGTGTGGGACGCCAGTTCCGACCAGGCCGCGGTCGAGCAGCGCCACAGCCATCGCAAGATAGATGGCAAACGCGAGGAAAGAATCACCGCGGCGATCGGGTGGAGGAGTCAAAGTTTCAGGCCAGCGTAATTGGTGCACACGTTATTAGCCAATGCCGAGCTTGCCCGGCAAGCGCGCCGCTCGGCGCCCTGATAATCAAACTTGAATCGCCAAACCGCGGGCGCTTATACTCGGCTTCGAGCCCGCCCGGGTGCCGGCCCTGACGGGATTTGGAAGAAAGCCATGCCCGATCCAGTTCTTCGACCTCCGCACCGCGATCGCGCCCCGGTTCACGAGAACGTCGCAACCGGCCCGAGGATAGCGCGCTTATCCGGAATCGATGGGACAGGTACAAGATCAAGAAATGGCGTCCTGATACAGTTTAATCGCCTATGAAAAATCGCTCCGCCCGATTCGATTACGGCACGTTGGTCGAGACCGACCGCGTGCATTCACGGGTCTATACCGACGCCGCCATCTTCGCCGGCGAGATCGGGAAAATATTTCATCGCGGATGGGTTTTCGTCGGCCACACCTCGGAAGTGCCGAACCCCGGCGACTTCCGCCTCAAGCGCATCGGCCTGCAGCCCGTGATCATGGTGCGCGACCAGGCGGGGCAGGTTCAGCTCCTGCTCAACCGATGCCGCCATCGCGGAGCCACCGTATGTCCGGAGGAGCGGGGCAACGCGCGATCGTTCCGCTGCGCCTATCATGGCTGGACCTACAAGCTCGACGGCACTCTGGCGGGCGTGCCTTATCCGGAGGCCTACGACGAGAGCTTCCGGCGCGAGGAGTTCGGATTGGTGCGGGTGCCGCGGGTCGCGGAATATCGCGGCTTTCTCTTTGGCAGCCTGAGCTCGGTCGGAATCGCGCTCGAGGAGCATCTCGGGCGCGCGCGTGAACAGATCGATCTGTTCGTCGAGCTCTCGCCCGAGGGCGAGATCGATCTGTCGCCCGGGGCGCAGAAATACCGCTTCGCCGGCAACTGGAAGCTCCAGGTCGAAAACGGGATGGACGGGTACCATCCGCCGGTCGTCCATCAGTCGATCGTCGAGGTGCTCGAAAGACGGCTCGGCCGCAAGCTCGAAACCTACACCAGCCAGACCAAGGCGATGACCCGCGACCTCGGGGACGGCCACGTGATGCTCGACTACCGGCAATGCCCGGGTAACCGCAGCCTCAACATGACGACCACCTACAACGGCCCGCCGTCAAATTCGTTTCAGAGCGAATTCGTCGACGCGATCCAGCGCCGTTACGGCGAGCGGCGCGCGGCCGAAATCCTGCAGGCCAGCGGGACGCACCTGCTGGTCTTCCCCAACCTGATTATCCTGGGCGTGCAGCTCCGCGTGATCTACCCGCTCAGCGTGGATTGCACCGAGGTGGCGGTTCATCCGGCCTTGCTGCGCGGCGTGCCCGAGGGGATCAATCAGATCCGGCTGCGCGGCCATGAAGCATTCTTCGGCGCCGGCGCGATGGGCAGTCCCGACGACACCGAGATGTTTGAGCGGATGCAAAAGGGATTTGCGGCGACCCTCGAGCCCTGGGTTTTTTTCGCACGCGGGATGAACCGGCAGCGCCAGGATATCGACGGCACGACCGTCAGTCACATCATGGACGAGATCACGCAGCGGGCGATCTGGCGGCAGTGGAAGAAGCTGATGACGGGCGAAGGCAGCCGCGCATCGGCCTCGCGCCTCGAACGCAGCCCGCGCCGGCGCACCGCGGCCGTCGAATCAAGCGACCTTACGCATCCGTCTTGACTTGACGGGCGGCGGGCATAGAGTCACTGGGCGCTTATTTCCAGGTGCCCGGAGTCTTGGACAATTACGAGATAAACCCTGAGTGGCGTGTCCCGGATAGGCGCGCGGAGTCGCGCTCTCGCGCGTTCTCGCCGTACGCGCTCGGCTTCTCGATCGCGGTCCATCTGATGCTCGCGGGGCTGCTGCTGATGGCCCTGATTCGGGTGAGCGGATCGCGGCCCTCGCATCCCGCCTATCTGGTCGCCCGCATCGTTGATCGATTACCGGGTGCGGATGGTGGCGCGAAGAAAAATGCCACCGACGCCGCCATCGGTCCGCATGCAAGCTTTCCGCTGATAGCCGCAGATTCATCGAGTGATCCGCAGCCCGCGGCGCATCATTTGCGAAGCGTCCGCTCGTGGGTCGAGAATCATATTGCGCCGATGAGAATCGAAGCGGGGAAGTTCGGCACCGAAGCTCGGACGGACGAGCGAAAAATCGCGAATGCGGAAGTCGCGAGTATCCAAACGAAACCAGCGGTACCGATCGAAGCGCCTGGCGAGGCCGCGATCGGCAGGTCCACAAGTCAGGCCGGCACGGCGGCGAACAGCGCGCTCGGGATGGGAGCTGGTGCGGGAGGGCCGGGGGCGATCCAGGAGGCGTATGCGGCCTACGGCGCGGCGCCGGCACCCGAGTACCCGATCGACGCCCGCCGGACGGAGCAGCAGGGAGTCGTGACGCTGCGCGTGCTGGTCAGCTCCGACGGCTCGACGAAGCGGGTCGAGATCGCGCGCTCCTCAGGCTTTCAATTGCTCGATAACGTGGCGCTCGACACGGTGCGCGAGCGATGGCGGTTCGTTCCCGCGATGCGCGACGGCGCGGCGGTCGAGAGCTGGGTGATGGTACCGATCCGATTCGCACTCACCGAGGCCGGCGCCTCCGAGTGAGCCGCAGCGCATCGGCGGCGCCGCCAGGCAGATTGAAAAGTCTGCGCCCGCCGGGTCACACTCGTTGCAGTCCTGGGCGTTCGGATTATGGAGGCAAGGTGAAACAGAAACTGCGGGAAGATTTGAAGACCGCGATGAAGGCGGGCGAGCGGATACGCGTGCTGACGCTCAGGGGAATACTCGCCGAGATCACGCGGCTCGAAAAGGACGTCCTGCATGAGGCCGGCGAAGCCGAGATAGTCCAGATCATCAAGCGCGAGCGGGCGCGGCGCGACGAGGCGCTGGAGTTCGCGCGCAAGGCGGCCAGAAGCGACTTGATCGAGCAGAACGAGAGCGAGGCGAAGATCCTCGAGGGCTATCTGCCAGCCGCGATCGGCGCTGATGAACTGAGCGCGGCGATCGCCGAGGCGATGAACGCCGGCGCCAATCAGATTGGACCGATAATGAAGGCCTTGCGCGATCGCTTCGGCGCGCGGCTCGACGGCAAGCTCGCCAGCGATCTCGTGAAACAGGCGTTGACCGCGCGCTAGCGGTCCGCAGTTTACCCCGGAGCGCCGCTTCCCTGGTCGAGGTTCACGAGCTCGGCGTACAGCTCGTCGATTTCGCGGCCGAGCTTTTCATAACGCACGATCACTTCCTTTGCATCGCGGCGGATCAGGTAGAAGTTGGGGTCGTTCATGATGCGGCCTAATTCGGTTTTTTCCGTCTCTTTCTGTCCGATTTCGCCTTCTATTCGCCGCCGCGCGCGCGACGTTTGCTCGCGACGCCGATCTGCATCGCGCTCCTGTTTGCGCGCGGCGTTCTGATCGCGCCGTGCCGCTTCCGGGCGCTCGTTGCGCTCCGCCTCGGCCCCGTTGCGCGCCGCCGGCGCGGGCCTCGCGATGTCCGATGCCGCCGCCAGCGCTGCTTTTTTAGTCAGGTAGTAGTCGTAGTTGCCGAGGTAGCGAAGCGCATGGCCCTGCCCGACCTCGATCACCTCGGTCACCAGCTCGTTCAACAGGTAACGATCGTGACTGACGATCACGACCGTGCCGGGAAAGCGGCGCAGCGCCTCGAGCAGCGTGTCCTTGGCGATGATGTCGAGGTTGTTGGTCGGCTCGTCGAGCAGCAGGCAGTTGTTGC
>JBGPMT010000025.1:0-16452 GCA_041487135.1 Binataceae bacterium (SeqCode)
AGTGATGGCCCGCGCGATTCAACCATTCCTTGCTGATCGGCGCGGTTACGACGGCCGCCGCGTCACCCCGCATCGCCATCCGCGTCGCCTCCACAATATAGCGATAGGCCGCCTCCCCGCCCTCCGCGCTCGGCCTGCCGGGACGATACGCCGCGACCGAAAGCCTGCCGAGGCTCATCACCGCCAGCCCTCTGCGCGGCGCAGGCAAAGTCTCTCCGGGATGCCAGTCGAGCGGTTCCGGCACATCGCCGAGCCGACGCGCCGCCGCCCGCATCGCCCCCACGTCCCCGATCACCACCATCGGCGCGACGCCCCTTCTACGTGCGATGACCGCGGCCGCCTTGAGGATAACCTCCGCGCCGATTCCCGCCGGATCGCCCTGGCTGATTACGATCGGCGGCTCCTGTAGCCGGAGCGCCATCGGCTAATAGAAGGTCTCGATGTGGTGCTCCTTGACCAGATCGTTCTCGACCCAGCTCTGGAAGCGGCCCTTGGCGGCCTCGGTAACAAGCTTGTCCCGGATCTTGTCCGTGGTCTCCTGGCTAAGCGGCTGCAGACCCGGCTTCTCGTGTTCCTCGAGTTTCAGGACATGGTAGCCGGAATCGCTGTGCACGACCGGCGAGATATCCCCGGGCTTCAGATTTTCCACCGCCTTGCCGATCTGCGCCAGGATCTCGTCGGGTCCGAAGTAGCCCAGCTCGCCGCCCTTGCTCTTGGAATCGTCGTCCGAGTACTGGCTCGCGAGCGCCCCGAAATCCTCACCCTTGACGGCCTTGGCGTGAACCTCATCGGCCTTGGTCTTCGCCGCCGCGACCTGCGCGGGCTTGGCGTTGGCGGGCATCGCGATCAGGATTTGCGCGAGCTTGAGCCGCTCCTTGGTGACCCGGAATTCGTCGGGATGCGACTTGTAGTAGGCCTCGACCTCAGACTGCGGAATCGTGACCTTGCTGCGCACCTCGTCCTGGAGCATCACCATCCGCATGAGCTGGTCGCGCGAGTGCCGCCGGAACTCATCGTAGGTGAGGCCATTCTGCACCAGTTGAGCGCGGAACTGTTGATCGCTGATATGGTTTTGCTGCTCGATCGACTGGATATACTGGTCGACTTGGCTGTCTTCGATCTTGTCCGCGTACTTCTTGCTCTCCTGGTCGAGCATCTTGTTCTCGATAATGCCCTTGAGGACGGCCTTTACCGCCTTGTGCTCGTTCGCATCGCCCGGCGGCGGCATCGTGATCCCGTTGGCCGCGGCGAACGCCTTGATGTCATGGGTGGTGATCGGATCGCCGTCGACGCTGGCGATCACCTGGCTGATAACCTGGGCGCGAGCCGGACCGGGCGTCAGCAGCGCCACCGCTCCCGCGAGCAGCATCGCGCCGGCCGCGCGCCATCGCGACCACCCCCGCGCTTCAGTTTGCAAGTTCACCGCTTCGACCCGACCAGTTTTCCAACTTTTCACACGCTGCCAGCGCCTGCAAGACGTCGTCGAGCTGGGCAAAGGTTTGCACGTAATCGCCGGTCTTGAACTTGATCATCAGCTGGGAAGCCGGGGTCAGGCGAATCCGATCGCGATTCGCCGCGGCCAGCGCGGCCAGGCGGGCCGGGTCGACCGGGGCGTCGGGATGGAACCGGACTTCGAGCTGCTCGCCCTTGAGGATCGCGCTCGTGATCAGCAGTTCCTTCATCTGCCGGCGCACCTTCATCGCCGCCAGCAGGTTGTCGATAAGCGTCGGCAGCGGCCCGAAGCGATCGCGCAGCTCATCGCGAATCTCGTCGAGGTCGCGATCCGATTCGGCGCGCGCCATCCGCCGGTACAGCACCAGGCGCTCGTTTTCGTCGGGCACGAAGTCCTGCGGGATGTAGGCAGGGATGCCGAGCCGGAGCTCCGGTTCGAAATCGGCGTGCTGCGGCTCGCCGCGCAATTCATGAATCGCCTGCTCCATCATCTCGGTGTAGAGCTCGAATCCGACCGCGACTATCTGGCCCGATTGCTGGCGGCCCAAGAGATTGCCGGCGCCGCGATGCTCCAGGTCGCGGATCGAGAGCTTGAAGCCGCTGCCGCCGTCCGACTCGACCAGTTCGCGCAGCGCCTCGATGCGGCGTTTGGCGTCGCGCGTGATGATGTGTTCACCGGGAATCAGCAGGTAAGCGTAGGCTTTCTGCCGCGAGCGCCCCACCCGCCCGCGCAGTTGGTAGAGCTGGGCGAGGCCGAAATGATCGGCGCGGTTGACGATCATCGTGTTGGCGTTGGGAATATCCAGGCCCGATTCGATAATCGCCGAGCAGACCAGCACGTTGATCCGGTTCTCGATAAAGTCGCGCATCACCTGTTCGAGCTCGCGTTCCTTCATCTGGCCGTGAGCTACGCCGGCCCGCGCCTCCGGGACGATCGCGCGGACATGGCGTGCGAGGTAGTCGATATTTTCGACTCGATTGTGGACGAAGAACACCTGCCCGCCACGATTCAGCTCGCGCAGCATCACCTCGCGCAACAGCGCGTCATCGAAATGCGCGACGAAGGTCCGCACCGATTGACGGTCCGGCGGCGCCGTCTGGATCACCGAGAGGTCCCGTATCCCGAGCATCGCCATATGCAGGGTGCGCGGAATCGGCGTGGCGGTGAGCGTCAGCACGTCGACCAGCTTGCGCATCCGCTTGACCCGCTCCTTGTCGGCGACGCCGAAGCGATGCTCCTCGTCGATAATCAGCAGACCCAGCCGCTTGAACTCGACGTCGCTCTGCAGCAGCCGATGCGTCCCGATCACGATGTCGACCGTGCCGCGCCGCAGCTCCTCGATGGTGGCCTTGTTCTCGCGCGGCGTCCGGAAGCGCGAGACCATCTCGATTCGCACCGGGTAGTCCTTGAAGCGCTTGCAGAAGGTGTTCCAATGCTGCTCGGCAAGGATGGTGGTCGGCACCAGCATCGCCACCTGGCGCCCGTCCATCACGGCTATGAACGCGGCGCGCATCGCGACCTCGGTCTTGCCGAACCCCGCATCCCCGCAGATCAGCCGGTCCATCGGCTTGGAGCGCGCCATGTCGCGCACCACCTCGTCGATCGCGGCGAGCTGGTCGGGCGTCTCCTCAAACTCGAAATGCTCGGCAAACTCGTGGTAGTCGGGACCCGGATGAGGAAAGGCGTGCCCTTCCATCACTTCGCGTGCGGCATAGATGTCGAGCAGCTCGCTGGCCATCGCGAGCACCGCCTCCTTGGTGCGGCGCTTGACCCGATCCCAAGAACCGCTGCCCAGCCGATCGAGCTTCGCCTGGTTGCCGTCGCCGCCGATATAGCGCTGCACCAGGTTGATACGCTCGACCGGCACGTACATCGTGTCGCTGCCGGCATACTCAAGGTTCAGAAAATCGCCCTCCACGTCCGCGACCTTCAGATGCCTGAGCCCACGGTAGCGGCCGATGCCATGGTCGATGTGGACCACGAAGTCGTCGGGCTTCAGCTCCTCGAGATTGAGCAGTGCGCCCTTGGCCACCGGACGCGCGCGCCGGCGCACGCGCGGCTCGCCGAAAATATCCTCTTCGCTGAACAGGTAGATTCCGTCGTGGGGCAGCACGACGCCTGCCGCGAGCTCGCCTTCCATGATCGCCGGCCGATACTCGGGCCATTCCAGCAGGGCGGCAAAACTCTTGCAGTCCGTATTGACCTCGATCTGGTAGGCCTCGAGATGGCGGCGAAGGCGGGCGACCTGGCTCGGCCCCTCGACCACCATCAGCGCCCGGCCCTGCGTCCGCCGCACCTCCTTGAGCAGCGTCGCGAGCGGCTCGAACGAAGGCGGCGAGTGGGGACCCTCGATCCCCCTGGAGCCAAGCTTCAGGCTGGGTTGCGCACCAACCTCGATCGCGATCGAGCGCCCAGCCTGCGGCGGCGCTACCGTGATCAGCGATCCGGTCTCGACCGCGACCCGCGCTTCGATGGTTCGCTCCCATTCGGCCGCCGTGAGATAGAGCGCCTCGGGCGGCGGGTAGAAGGCAGGCCGCGCCTGAGCGGCCGCGGCCTCGGCGTCAACCCGTTCGGCATAATTATGCGCCGCGGCGAGCCCGCGGCCGGACTCGACCAGCCATGCGATCGCCGCTTCGGGAACGTAGTCGAACACGGTGCCGAGCGTGCCGCCATAGAGGTACGGCATCAACAGCTCCGCGCCGGGAAACAAGAGTCCACTCTCCAGCAGTTCGAGCAGCTCGCCGGATTCCTTGCGCACCAGTCCGATCTCCGCGGCCCGCAGTGCCACCTGGTTGCGCAGGCGATCGTCCTTGAGCGCGCCCGCCGAGACGTAGCGCGTCTGGATTATCACCGCCTCCTGCAGCTCGCCCAGGGAGCGCTGGGTGGCGGCCTCGAAACGGCGAATCGAGACCACGATTTCGTCTTCCAGCTCGATGCGGACCGGATCGTGAAACAGCGGCGAGAAGACGTCGATGATCCCGCCGCGCACGCTGAAATCTCCAAGCTCGTCGACCTGGGGCACGCGCTGATAGCCGAGCCGCGACAGCGTATCGATCAGCGTGTCGAGATCGATCGCGTCGGCCGGCGCGATTCTCACGATCGAATCCGCAAACGCCGGCCGCGGAACCGTCCGCATCATCAGTGCCTCGACCGAAGTCACAACCACCGGTGCGCGGGTGCGCAGCAGGGCATAGAGCGCGGCGAATTGCGCGCCCTGGATGTCGACTCCGGGCGAGAGCTGAGCGAGCGGTTTCAGCTCCCATCCGCGCAGCAGATGGACGCGGCGCGAGGCGGGGTCCGAGTCCGGCGGCTCGTCGAGGAAAAAACCCAGCTCCGCCGCGAGCGAGTCAGCCTCGACGGCCCGCGGCGTTACGGCAAGAATCGGCCGCTCGAGCGCCAGCACCGCCTCGCGCAGCATCAGCCCCTGGGCCACGCCCTTGAGCCCGAGCACCGGCACGCGCCGATATTGACCGGTTTCAAGCCGCGCCTTGAGTTCGCTCGCCGCTTCCTTGAGGCTTCGTTCCAAGTTCGATCACACCAACGCGCCGCTGCGCCGCATGAAGCATCGCTCACACGGGCAGCCGCGCGATCTTTAATACGGCGTACCGGCCGTCCAGACCTACCGGGCCGCCACTATACCGGTCGATTATAGCAATTATCCGGAGATTCAGTGATTCGGAGCGGCGGTGGGCGGGGCGGCAGGCGGCGCGGCACCATCGGCCGATCCGAGCACGACCGAAATCTTTTCATTCTTCACCTTGCCGTCGGGCGTGATCCGCATCAACGTGAACCAGACCGTGTCTCCCGGCGCCAGCCGCGCGAGCACGCGATTCATCTCCGCGCCCACGCTGACGCGATGATCGTCGACCGCAACGATCATGTCACCGGTCGCGCCGAGCTGCCCGGAACGCGCCAGCAGCGGCGCCATCAGCAGCCCCACCGGACCGAGAAAAAACCCGGCCGTCTCGCCGGTCGCCCCGACCGTCGTCATCCCGGTCGGCGCAGTAAGCCCGGCGCGTTCGGCGGGGCTGCCCTTATCGACGCCGATTATCTCGAGGCCGCGGATTTCCTGGCGATGAAATCTGACCAGGGCGGGTTGCACCGAGACGCCGAGGTAGGGGCGCCCGTGAGCGGCGGGGGCCAGCGACAGCGGCGTCGCACCGGAATTATCGGCCGCCTCGCCCTCGGCCGGCCCCGATTCCTCGGACGGTAGCGGAACGATCGGGATGATTCTCGGCGCAACCTCCAGCGTACTGTCATCCGCGGCCGGAGGCGTGACCGCGGCGGCGGGGGGAGCGGTGGGCAGCGATGGCGGATTCGCCGGCGGCCCGGGCGGCGCGGAGAAGGATTGATTCGCCGGCGCGGTCTGCGCGCCCACCTCTGGGCCGCGCACCATCAGGATCGCCGCCGCCAGCAGCACGAGCAATGACAGGAGTCGCATCCGCCGGTCGCTCTCGAAATCGATTGGTACCGTACTCGCGATGATAGGCGGCGGCCTCGCGACGCTCAAGCCGCCCTTTGCGCTTGATGCCGGCGCAGGTCCGTGCGAAATACCATGAATATGAAAATTGTCTCGGCTTTCACGATGGAGGAGAGGCAGCGCCGGCTCCTGCTCGACGCCGCCCCCGGATCGCAACTGGTTGATCGGCAATGCGCGTCGGGCGCCGAAGTGCTCGAACTGGTGCGCGGCGGATGCGACGTCTTGTTCACCTTCATCGTGCCCGACGAACTGCTGCAGGCCGCGCCGCAGCTCAAGTGGATTCAGCTCATCAGCGCCGGCGCCGACCACATGATGAACGGCCCGGCGGGCGGCGGTAAGGTACGGATCACGACCACCAGCGGAGTGCACGCGGCGTCGCTCGCCGAGTTCGTGATCGCGATGATGCTGACGCATGTGCATCGGCTGCACGCCACCAGCCGCGCGCAATACCGGCATCAATGGCTGCCCGCTCCCGCGTTCATGAAGACCGCGGACACGCTGCGCGGCAAGACCGTCGGGATAATCGGTTACGGCTCGATCGGGCGGGAGCTCGCGCGCATCGCGCAGGCGCTCGGGATGGACGTGCTCGCGTTGAAGCGCGACCCCAAGGTCCTGCGCGACACCGGATGGTCTCCGCCGGGCGGACTCGGCGACCCCGAGGGCCGCATCCCGCGGCGGGTCTTCGCTCCCGAGGAGCGCGAGGCGCTGCTCCGCGAGTCCGATTTCGTGGTGCTGCTCCTGCCGCTGACGGCGGCGACCCGGCATTTCATCGGCGCGAAGGAACTCGCTGCGATGAAGCCCAACGCGTTCCTGGTCAATGTCGGGCGCGGCCCCCTGGTCGACGAGCCGGCACTGATCCGCGCGCTCCAGGACAAGCGCATCGCCGGCGCCGGACTCGACGTTTTCGAGCGCGAACCGCTGCCGGCCGCGAGCCCGCTCTGGGACCTGGAGGAGGTCATCATGACGCCCCACATGGCGGGCCCATTTCGCGGCTACATGGATCTCGCCTGCGAGCTGTTTGCGCAAAACCTGCGCCGCTTCATGAGCGGCCAGCCGATGCTAAATGAGATCGACTGGAGCCTCGGCTACTAGGCGCGCCAGCCCCGCGCGCCGGGCTTTTTCGTGGCTCGCGACTTGAGCTCATCGAGAAAGCGGCGCGGTAAGCGCTCGAAGGCGCCGTTCGACATGAACAGCGCCACATCGCCCGGACGCACGTCGTGGAGCATCGCGCTCAGCAGGTCGTTGTTCGACGCGCATGCCGTCGCCGCGGGTCCGCGCCCGCTGATCATCGAGGCGAGCGTGATAACCGAGAGGCGCTGGCCGGAGGGAATCGGGTCGTTGTCCTTGAAATAGACCGGCGCCAGATAGATGCGCGCGGCGCGGTCGAAGGCCGCCGCAAACCCGTCCTGGAACACATTGCGCCGCGAGGTGTTCGACCGCGGCTCGAAGGCCGCAATGATTCGCCGCCCGGCAAAGCGCTCGGCGACCGCTTCCAGTGTGGCGCGGATCGCAGTCGGATGATGCGCGAAATCATCGATCACCGTCACGCCGTCAGCCTCGCCCAGAATTTCCTGGCGGCGCGCGACGCCGCCGAAGGTCGCCAGGCCGCGTTCGATCTCCTCGCCCGGAATTTCGAATTCACGCAGCAGGACGTAGACGCCGAGCGCGTTGGCGACGTTCATCCGGCCGTCGATCCGCTGAAAGATTTCGCCGCTCACCGGTTTGCCGCGATGCGTGATTGTGAAGTGCGCGCCTTCGCTGCCAATTCGGATTCCGTCGGCGCGGAAGTCCCCGCCGCTTAGACCAAAGGTCACCCGCCGCGCGGAGCCGGCCGCGCTCGCTTCCAGCGCGTCGCGCGAGTCGGCCGACACCACCAGCACGCAGCGCGAATCCATCTGCCGTGCCAGCGCTCGGAAAGAGGCCTTTACGTGATCGAGGTCGCGGTAGATATCGGCATGGTCGAATTCGACCGTGGTGATGATCGCGCCCTGCGCTCCGTAATGGAGAAACTTCGGCCCCTTGTCGAAAAACGCGGTGTCGTATTCGTCCCCCTCGAGCACGAAGTCCGGACCAGAGCCGAGCCGGTAGTTCGAGGCGAAATCCCGGGCGAGACCGCCCACCAGCATCGAGGGATCGCGCCCGGCGGCGTTCAGCACGTGCGCCATCATCGCAGTCGAGGTGGTCTTGCCGTGCGTGCCGGCGACCATTAGCACCCGCCGGTCGCGCAGAAAGAAGTGCGCGAGCGCCTCGGGCATCGAGAGATAAGGGATGGCCGATTGCAGCAGCGCCTCCGCTTCGTCGTTGACGCGCATAATGACGTTGCCGACGATCACCAGGTCGGGCTCCGGAAAAAGATTCTTCGGCCCGAACGGCGACGCCTTCACGTGCCTCCGCGCCAGCAGCGACGCGGTCGGTTCGTAGATCGGACCGTCGGAACCGGTCACGCGAAAGCCGCGCTCGACAAACATCCCGGCCAGCGCCGCCATCGCGGTGCCGCCGATGCCCAGCAGATGGACGTGATGGACGGCAGCGGGCACCCGCGCAATCCGTACCGCCGACTCCGCCGAGACTGCGTGGCTCATCTGCCCCTCCATTTCAGCGGCTTCATGATTTCACGTGCCTGAGCCTGAGCGCGTTGCTGACTACCGACACCGAGCTGGCGCTCATCGCGGCGCCGGCGGACGACGCGCCTGCGTCATCTCGCGTCTGCTCCATCACCAATCCGTGCGGCTCAGGCAGCTTCTATCGATTCCATTATGAGATCGTGAATCCGCGGGCGGAACTCGCGAATTCCCTGATTGTCGCGGCGCGGATGGACCCGGTTGGTGAGCAGCGTGATTGAAACCGCGCGCGCCGGCTCGATCCAGAGCGAGGTACCGGTGAAACCGAGATGGCCCACGGCCGCCGGAGAAAAGTGACGGCCCGAGCTCGAATGCTGCGGCGACGGCGTGTCCCATCCCAGCGCCCAGGTCGAGCCCGCTACGTTCGTATCGCGGCGCCAGAATTCCCGCATCACCTCCTGCGGGATGAGCTCGGAGCGGCCCGCCCAGCTTGCGATCAGCTCGGCCGCGATCCGGTCGACGTCGCGCGCCGGCGCGAACAGGCCGGCATGGCCGGCGACACCGCCCATCGCAAACGCGTTGTCGTCGTGGACCTCGCCCACCAGCAGGCGCTTGCGCGACGGGCAAATTTCGGTCGCGGCGAACATCTCGGCGACCGGCTCGAGGCGGCGCGAACGAACCATCGAGATGTCGATGAAGTCGGTGGAGTTGAGCTTGAGCGGCCGGTAGATTTTTTCGCGGCAGATGCGATTGAGGCCGGTGCCAGCGATCCGTTCGACGGTTTCACCCAGCAACATGAAATTCAGGTCCGAGTAGATGACTCTGGTTGCGGGCGGCGCTTCGGGTTTCTCGCGATGGATCTGCTCGAAGACGAACTCCTTGGCGCCGTGGCTCGCCATGAAGTTGACCTTGCCGCCTTTTTCAATCTCCATCACCTGCTGGAAGAAGGGCCGCCACCCTGCCAGGCCCGAACAATGCGCGAGCAGATGGCGAAATGTGACGGCGCCTTTGCCATGCACGCCGAAGTTGTGAAAGAAGCGCGTCACCCGGTCATCGAGGCGCAGCTTGCCCTCGCGCACCAGCATCATCACGACGATCGTGGTCGCCAGCGGCTTGGTCAGCGACGAGAGATCAAAAACTGTGTCGAGCCGCAACGGCTGCGGATCCGGAATCAGCGTGCGATAGCCGAAGGCGCCCTGGTAGACGATCTCATCGGCGCGCCGCACGATCAGCACGGCGCCGGGGATGATGCGCTGATCGATCGCCTGCGCGAATGCCTTCTCGACCTCGGCCCAGGCCATCTCAGCCTCGCTCGCCCGACGCCACCGCGGGCTCCGCCACCACCATTCGGCCGCGCTCGCCGTCGATCCGTACGCTCAGGCCGAACGGCAGGGTCAGATTCTCGGTGCCGTGGCCCGCCTCGATCCCGAACAGCACCGGGCAGCGCAGCTCGCGCATCTGCTCGCGAACGAACTCGATCGTCAAGCGCTGCTCGGCCTCGCCGTCCGCCGGCGCGCGAATCGCGCCGAAGACTACGCCGGCGGCGCGATCGAACACGCCCGCCTGCTTCAGTTGCACCAGCATGCGATCGATCCGATAGGCCTTCTCGCCGGTATCCTCCAGAAACAGCACCCGGCCCGTGAAATCCGGGACGTAGGGCGTCGCGAGCATCGCAGTCACCACCGAGAGACAACCGCCAACCAGTTCACCCGTGCCCGTGCCCGGCCGCAACACCTCGCGCGCCTCGAGAGCGAAGCCGCTGAGCTCGCCGCTCAGCAGGCCGCGCAGGTGGTCGAGCGAGCGCGGCGTGAGTCCATGCGCGAAGTCCATCGCGACCATCGGGCCGTGGAAGCAGACCATCCGGCTGCGGGCGACCAGCGCGTTGAGGATGAACGTCGCATCGGAAAACCCGATGAAGGCCTTGGGCGTACGGGCGATCGCGGCGAAGTCGAGCAGCGGCAGCAGCCGGCCGCATCCATACCCGCCGCGCGCGCCGAAGATCGCTTTCACTTCGGGATCGGCGAAGAAGGCCCTGAGCTCATCGGCCCGTTCACGATCGCTGCCCGCCAATATCCCGGCCCGCGCCAGCGCCCGTTGCGAAACCTTGACGCGATAGCCCAGCGCCGAAAGCGCGCTGACTCCCCGTTCGAGATATTCGCGCTCAACGGCGGCCGACGATGCGACCACGCCAACCGTGTCGCCCGGTCTCAGGGCCGGAGGCTTGATTGGATTCGGGCTCACCTGCTCCCCGATGAGCCTACCATGAGCGGCGCCGGAAATCGCGCTTTGGGGATAACGCTGTCTACAACGAGCGGCCGACCGCTTCGGCGACCGGCTTGAGCGCCGCCATCAGCTCGGCAAAGCGTCGGGGTTTGAGCTGCTGCGGACCGTCGGAGAGCGCCCTTTCGGGCCACGGATGCACTTCGATCAGCAGGCCGTCCGCGCCCGCCGCGACCGCCGCCAGAGCCATCGGCATCACCAGCGACCAGATGCCGGTGCCGTGGCTGGGATCGACCACCACCGGCAGATGCGTCCATTCCTTGAGCAGCGGGACGGCGTTGAGATCGAGCGTATTGCGGGTCGCGGTCTCGAAGGTGCGAATCCCGCGCTCGCACAGCACCACGTCGGGATTGCCTTCGGAAAGGATATACTCGGCGGCCATCACGAACTCCTCGAGCCGCATCGACATCCCGCGCTTGAGCAGCACCGGCTTCCTGATCTTTCCGAGCCGGCGCAGGAGCGAAAAGTTTTGCGCGTTTCGCGCTCCGACCTGCACTACGTCGGCATGCTCGACGACCAGCTCGATATCGTGCGGGTCCATGATTTCGGTGACGATCGGCAGCCCGGCCTTGCGCCCGGCATGCTCGAGCAGCCTGAGTCCCTCGTCCTCCATCCCCTGGAACGAATAGGGCGAGGTCCGCGGCTTGAAAGCCCCGCCGCGCAGCATGTGCGCACCGGCGCGTTTAACGGCCTCGGCGGCGCTCTCGACCTGTTCCGCGCTCTCGACCGCGCACGGGCCCGCAATCACGGTTAGCCTGGGGCCGCCGATCTCGACGCCGTTCACGCGAATCCGCGAGCCCTCGGGGCGCACCTCGCGGCTGGCCAGCTTGAACGACCGCAGCACCGGCATCACGCGCTCGACGCCGGCCACGGACTCGAGATGCTGCAGCTGGTGGACCTCGCCACGTTCGTCGCCGACGCACGCCACCACCGTGCGCTCGATTCCGCGAATCACGTGGGCGCGATAGTCGAGCTCCTCGACCATCCGGACGACCCGCTGGATCTCGTTCTCGCCCGCCTGCGCTTTCATCACGATTATCACGGAGCCCAGCGACCTCCGCGGCTGAACCTCGCGCTACACCTCCAGTCTGGCCGGGCGCGCGAAGAGCCGGTAGACTCGAACTATCGGCTGCTGGATTGGGAGTCAATACAGATCCTCGGCGGTAAAGCTTCACGGCCATCCGCAGTCCGGCCCTGGGACCCGGGATTTTGACTTGAAGATGCGGCCGCTCAAAGTTCTCCATACCTCCGACGTCCATCTCGAGAGCGACAGCGTCGGGGCTGGCCCCAATGGCGAGCGGATGCGCCAGCGATTGCGCCACGCCTTCAGCCGCGTGATTTCGATCGCCAACCATCGCGAGGCCGACCTGATCCTGATCGTCGGCGACCTGTTCGATTCCAGCCGCATCGCCGACCAGGCGCTCGACTTCGCGCTCGGCGAGATCGTCCGGGCGCGGATGGAGGTCGTGATGGTGCCGGGGAATCACGACGCCCACGACGAGCGTTCGATCTACGCCGCGCTCGCGGCGGCGCGGCTCCCGCAAAATCTTCACCTGATACTTGAACCCGACGGCCACGCGATCGATTTCCCCGAGCTCGCCACGCGTATCTGGGGCCGCGCCCTGGTCGAGCATTCGCCCGACTATCGTCCGCTGGCCGGGATGCCCGCGCCCGCGCCGGGGCGCTGGAATATCGCGCTGGCGCACGGGCTCTTCACCGAGGACCAGGGCAGCGAGCGCTCCTCGCAGATCACCGCCGCGGAGATCGCGGCCAGCGCCTATCACTATGTGGCGCTGGGCCACGTGCACGTTTTCAGCGACGTCTCGCAGGCTGGGACGCGCGCCGCCTATTGCGGCACTCCGGCGCCGCTTTACTCCAACGATCAGGCCGGCTCGGCGGCCTGGGTCTCGTTCAGCCCCGGCGCCGCCCCGCACCTCGAACAGATCATAATCAAGGGCTAGCGCGCCGCCGGGGCTTCGCTGCCTGTGAATTTGCCGCTGCGCGGACGGAGCAATGCCGCGCCCGCCGGGCTAAGATCGGTCCTCGAGCAGCATGGACCGGACACTCGCGATCTATCCGACCGCCCACAAGGTCGAAGACGTTCTCAGGCGCGCAAGCCCGAACGCCTGCGAATGGGACTATCGCGTGCTCACCTTCCCGCAGCTCGTCCGGCGGCTGTGGCGCGAGTGCCGCGACGGCCGAGCCGCGATCGAGGCGGGCGGCGGGCGGATGATCGTCGAGGAAGCGCTGCGCGCCTCGCCGGGCACGGGGCTCGCGCCGGTTGCGGGACTGGTCGATCATGTTCACGGCCTCATCCGCCAGTTCAAGAGCGCTGCGCTGCGGCCCGCCGACCTGGCGCAAGCTCTGGCGGCGCTCGGCGACCAGGGCCGGCTCGGCGCGGTGGTAACGATCTTCGCCGCCTACGAGGCGATCCTCGAACGTAATCGGCTCGCCGACGCGCATGATCGCGAGTATGCGGTGCTGCAGATGCTGCACGAGGCTGAGCGGCGCCGTACGCGTCCCGCCCTGCTCGACGGCGTTACGCGGCTGATGGTCGCGGAGATTTACGACTTCAGTATCCTGCAGTTCATGATCGTCACGTCGCTTACGCGGATCGTCGGGGATGCCACAGTGACCATCCAGGCGAGCGCGCGCGGCGTCGACGCGACCCGTTTCGCCGAGCTCACCTGGAACCGCTTCGTCGCCGAGGAATCGATCGCCGACCAGGTGCTGCCCGATTTCGTCAGGCGTGACGGACGGCCCGGCACGCTCGGCTTTGTGCTCGAGCATCTGTTCGCCGAACAGCTCGAAGCGCCGCCCGCGCGCGACACGACCCTCGAGATCGTGCAGGCGCCCTCGCGCCTGGGCGAGGTCGAGTACGCCGCCCGAGCCATTCGCAATGAACTGGAAGCTCATGACGGGATCCCGCCCGCGCGCATCGCAGTCCTGGCGCGAGATCTCGCGCCCTACGCCGACCATCTGCGCACCATCTTCCGCCGCTACCGGATTCCGCTGACCGTGTTTCACAGCGGGCCGCTGATGGCGATGCCGCCGGCGCGCCTGCTGGCCGATTTGGTCCGCGCGCCTCTCGACGGCTATCGGCGCGCCGCCCTCGCCGCGCTGCTCCGTTCACCGCATCTCGATCTTCATTCGCATCCCGCTGCCCGCCTGCTCGACGAACTTGGCTATATCGACGCGGGTACGCAGCCGCTGGCCGATTGTCTCAGCGCCCGTCGCCACGCGCTTTCATCCGCGCTCGACACGGCCTCGTCCGCGCAGGAACGCGAGCGCCTTGAAGCGGCGCTCCGGCGGCTCGATCGCGCCGCGCCCGCCCTCGAGCGTCTGATGGCGGCGCTGACGCAGCTCGCCGAATCCGGAACCCTCGCCGAGCATCTCGCACGCCTGGACAGCGCGCTCGACGCGCTCGGCTTCGATCCGGCCCGCGGTGAATATCCGGACGACGCGGCGCGGGCCTGGGGGACGCTCCGCGGCATCCTCGACGAGCTCGCGGCGCTCGCCGATCGGGGGATCGCCGCCGGCCCGCTGACGGCCCAGGATTTCGCCGGCGCGCTCGAAGCCGCGATGATCGCCGCGCCGGGACCGGAGGAGGACGGCGATGCGGGCGGCGTGCGCGCGATGCCGGTGCTCGACGCGCGCGGACTCGACTTCGATCTGGTCTTCGTGATGGGGCTCGACGACGGCACCTTCCCGACCTATCACGGCGAGGATCCGCTGCTCACCGACGCCGCTCGGCGCGCGCTGAACCCTGCGCTGCGCGAAATCCTGCGCCAGCGTTTCGGGCCGCGCGCGCCCTCCGCACTCGGAAAAATCCTCCGCAGCCCGAACGATCGCAATGCCGAGGACGCCTTCCTGTTTTTTCTGGCGCTTTCGATGCCGGCACGGCGCGCGGTGCTCACCTACCCCGCCGCCGAGGCCAATCCTCTCGTGCGCTCGCCGTTTGTCGATGAGGTCCTGCGGGTGCTCGGCGGCGCGAACAATCCCGCGATTCCGATCACGATGATTGCGGCCGAAAGCTTCATCCCGGCCGCCGGCCAATGCTATGCGCGTGAAGAATTTCTCGGCCGCGGAGCGCTCGATCGTCTGCTCGAACATCCGGCCGCCGAGCAGGTCCTCGAGCGCGCGGCGCTCGATTCGATCGTCGGCCGCTCCCGGGTCGAACGCGACCGCGAAGCATGGCTCGCGATGCCGACGCGCGAGGACTTCGCCAAAGAGCAATATCGGCCTGACCAACGAAAGTTCGCGGCCGCCGGCCCCTTCGACGGCCGGGTCGCACCGTCGGAGGGCTTGCGGCGGATGCTGCTCGCCGATCCGCCCGGATGGAGCGCCTCGCGCCTCGATGAGCTCGCGGCATGCGGCTTCAAGTTCTTCGCCGGCCGGATCCTGCGCCTGCGCGACGACGACGAACCGGATTACGAGCTAAGCGCGCTCGAATCCGGCAGCCTGGTTCACGAGGTCTTGCGCCGCGTGGTCCACGAAATCGATTCTCAGGCCGGCGCCGCGGCGATTGAACTGCTGCTCGAACAGATTCGTATCGAGCAGCGCGCCGTGGCGCGCGACCCCGGTTTCTTCGATCTCGAATGGGAAACGATCCGGCGTATCGTCGATCGGACGCTTGAGTTCCATCGGCGGCTGCTCAGCGAGTCGCCCGGCGTCGAGGTTCGGCCCGAGCATGATTTCGCCTTCGTGCTGCGCGACCACGCCGGCGGACCCGGCCTGACGCTGCGCGGCAGAATCGATCGCCTCGAGCTCTATCGGAGGTCGGAGCGCATCGAACGCATCCGGGTGCTCGACTACAAGCGCGCTCGCAATGCCCAAACCTACGCCAGGCTTGCCGACCCGCAGAGACCGGAGTTCGGCCGGATCGCTTTTCAGCTACCCGTCTACCTGATGGGCGCGCTGGAGGAGTTCCGCGCGCAGCTCGCGCCCGGCCTGAAGCTCGAAGCGGGATACCTGGTGTTGCGCAGCCGCAAGCTCGAAAACGTCCACGAGATTCCACCGGACCTGGTCGATCCCGACGCGGCCGCCCGCGCGCACTCCGTCGATCCGATTCCCGAGCGGATACTCGCGCTGGCCGGCGACGCGATAGCCGGTCGCTTCGACGTCGATCCGCGCAAGTGCGAAGATTGGTGTCCCTATCGCCCGGTCTGCCGCTACCACCAGCGCGGGAACTCGTGAGTCATGGTCCGGATTGAACTGAGCGGCGAACAGCGCCGCGCAATCTACGCCCCCGGCGGCGTGATCGTGCGCGCCTCGGCCGGCTCGGGCAAGACCGAAGTGCTGGCGCAGCGCTTCGTCGCGCTGCTCGCGGGCGATATCGAAGGCGGCCCCATGCGGCCCGAAGCGATCGCCGCGATAACCTACACTGAAAAGGCAGCCGCCGATATGCGCCGGCGAATCGCCGACGTGCTCGACGCGCGCATCGCGGACGAAACCGACGCGCCGCGGCGCCTCCGCCTGGTCGGCGCCCGGCGCAGCCTCGGCCTCGCGCGCCTGTCGACGATTCACGCCTTCTGCGGCCGGATTCTGCGCGAGTACCCGCTCGAGGCCGGCCTCAACCCCGGCTTCGAGATTCTCGACGAGCTCGAGAGCGCAACCTTTATCGAACAGGAATGCCGCGCCATGCTGGTCGACTGCGTGCGCCGGGGAAATTCCGCCGC
>JBGPMT010000026.1:0-16373 GCA_041487135.1 Binataceae bacterium (SeqCode)
AGCGCACGCCGCGATTTCCCGCGTCGCCGCCGCCGCGCTTGAGGCGCAAGCGGCCCGCTTCGAGATCGAGGTCGTCGTGCACGACGATCAGCCGTTCCACCGGAACCTTGAAATGGCCTAGCACGACCGAGAGGCAGTCGCCGCTCAGATTGTAGAAGGTCTCGGGCTTGACCAGGATCACCGCGCGGCCGTCGATCGTGGTTTGCGCGTACGTCGCGTTGAAGCGCCGCCGCGAAATTTTCACCCCATGTGCCGCGGCTAATCGATCAACGGTCATGAAGCCGAGGTTATGGCGCGAGCGCTGGTATTGCTCGCCCGGATTTCCGAGCCCCGCGACGATCCATTGGACTTCGCTGCCGCCTTCCGACGGCCCCTGGCCGGCGGCCTTCGCGGACCGAAAATGTCTGAACAGCCGGCCGATCGGGCTCATCGCGCGTGCGCGGCCCGCCGCCGCGTCGTCGATCGCCCAAGCTCGGCCGCTAGCGGACGCAGAGCGCGCATCAGCGCGGCCATCTCCGCCGGCGCGCCGATCGTAATCCTGAGCGCATCCCTGAGTCCCGGCATCGCGAAGTAACGCACCAGGATGCCGCGTCTTCGCAGGCCCGCCGCGAGCGGAGCGAGATCGCGCCCCGGCATTCGCGCCATCACGAAGTTCGCCTGCGAGGATGGTACCTCGAACCCCATCCGGCGAAGCTCGGCCTCGACCCGCGTTCGCGTCGCCTTGATCCGCTCGACATTGCGGCGCATCCAGGCGACATCGCTGAGCGCCCGCGCGCCGACCGCGATCGCGAGCCGGCTCAGGTTGTACGAATCCTTCACCTTGAGGAGCTGCTGGATAATTTCCGGCTGGGCAAAGCCCAGCCCCAGCCGCATGCCGGCCAGCGAAAAGGACTTCGAGAATGAGCGCAGCACGACGACATTACGATGGCGGCGCACGAGTTCCAGTGCGTTGCCGGCGGCAAAATCGACGTACGCCTCGTCGACCACCAGGAGGCGCGGACCCAGCCGGCGCGCCAGAGTGGCGAGTTTCGCCGCCGGCGTGTAGGTGCCGGACGGCGAATTGGGATTGCATACGATCGTCAGCCGCGCGCGCGCCCGGACCAGCTCGTCGAGCGGCAGGGCGAAATCCTCCCGCCACGGGACGCCGATTACCCTGGCCTCCTGGATCGCGGCCAGCGTGCCGTACAGCGAGTAGGTTGGCCGCGGGTAGGCGACGCGGTCGCGCGGGCCAAGCGTCGCGCGAAAAATCATCCCGAGCAGCTCATCGGAGCCGTTGCCCGCGACGATCATCTCACGCGGCAGGCGGTAGAGGCGCGCTGCCTCGGCGATCAGCTCGTCGGCGCGCGGCGGCGGATAGAGCCGCAGCAGGCCGGCCGCGCCGGCGAGCACGCGGCGGATTCCGGGTGACGGCGGGTAGGGATTTTCGTTGGTGTTGAGCTTGATGAGCCGGCGGCCCGGGCGCGGCTGCTCACCCGGGACATAAGCT
This sequence comes from Binataceae bacterium (SeqCode), assembly GCA_041487135.1. Taxonomy (GTDB): domain Bacteria; phylum Desulfobacterota; class Binatia; order Binatales; family Binataceae; genus JAJPIG01. The sequence continues at coordinate 1,487 of JBGPMT010000026.1, forward strand.
GTCATCCGCCGGATTGCGCTGCGGAACATCAGAACCGCGTCCGCCCGATCGAGGGGCTCCACCACTCAGCTCCGCGCACCGCGCCCGATCGGCGTCGTCGTGGAGTCGAACAGCCACTTGACGTACGCCCTATGGCCCTTGTCGAGCGCGACCGAGAGAATCTCCGGCACCTCATAGCTGTGCAGTTCTCGCACCCGCCGTTCGACCCGCGGATAGAGCGCGGCGCGGGTCTTGATAACCAGCAAATGTTCGCGGGCCTCCTCGACCGCACCGCGCCAGCGGTAGATCGATCGCACCCGAGCGACGACGTTGACGCAGGCCGCCAGTCGCTCTTCGACCAGCGTCCGTGCGATTCGAAGCGCCTGCTCCTCGCTGCCGGCGGTGACCAGGACCAGTCTCGCCGCAGATGCTTTTTGCGATGCCATCGTGGACCCGTGCCGCAGGTCACTCTAGCGGCGCACAGCGGGCAGTCCAAGCCGGGCGCCGGCGCGGATCATCGCACGGTATTGGGACGGATTATGTTGATCGGAAGACCAAGAGTCTTTTTCACCAGTTCGGCGACCGAGGTGATCGGCTTGACGCTGACATGCGGGTCGCTGATCGGCCCGCTCACCCTGAAGTAGGCGGCAAACAGCGTCGTGCCGGCCGCCAGATGCTCCCCGAGCAGCGGAATCTTGGTAACCAGCCAATTGACGGTGTTGAACGGCACCATCTCGACCGTCATGTCCATGGTGCCCTGGCCCATGTTGATCGAGCCCTGCGCCCCCATATCCATCACCGATCCCTTGAGCATCAGGTCGTCGGTACGGAACACGCCGTTGTAGCCGGCGAAACTCGAGGTCAGCGTATCGAAGGGCAGGCCCGCGACCCGCGGGTCGGGAACGTTAGCGGTCAGCCAGCTCTTCAGATCGATCATGCCAAGGATTATCGACAGCAGCCGGAATTTCGCGAGCACACCCTGCTGGGCGTTGACGGAAAGCGTGCCGTCGAGGGTGGTGAAGAAATCGTTGTTGGTGTCGGCCCAGAGATCGCCGCTGAAATCCATCTTGCCGGTCATCTGGGGCCGGCCCGACTCCTTGATGAGCCGCATCAGGGTGGCCCCGTCGATCTGCGCCAACTGGCCCTGCATATGGATCCAGTCGTCCTTATGCCGCCCCGAGATTTCCATCGCGATATGGCCGCCGAGCGCGTCGGCCTTGAAACCCCGCACATACCAGTTGCCATGGTCGTAGCGGTAATTGGCGCCGACATCGGACATCTCGAGCCGCGCCAGCTTGGCCTTGCGTGCTCCGAGGTATCCGGTCACCGGGATCTTGAACATCATCACCGGAGTCGGCGGCGACCACGGGAGCCGGATGAACTTCATCACCATCAGATCGAGCCGCTGCGCGACCGCGTTGAGTTCCATCTCCGGATGGGAGAAATCACGAACCGACATGCTCAGATCGATCGGCGCCTGCTCGATGGTTGCCGAGGGCATCTGCAGCTTCATACCGCGGCCGTCGAGCGCCAGAGTCGCGGAACTAAGCATCACGGGCGAGCGCAGAAATCCGAACTGCATCTGGCCCTGCCCGAGCTCCAGGCGCCCCGTGACCCGGTAGTCGGGCTTTGCAGTCTTCGCAGCCGAAGCGGCTTCCGCTACGAGCGTGCCGTTGATTTTTCCCTGCAGCCGGAGATCGGCCGGGTCCACAAACAACGGCAACCATCGCTCGGCACTGAGATCGCGCACCTCCGCCGACAGGTTGCGCGCCATCAGCCGCCGATCCTGGCGTGACAAAATGCCGTTTACGAGCAGGCTGCCGCTGCCAGCCGCGCCCGGTCCGCCGTCCGCCGCACGCACCATCAGCCGGTCGATCGTAACCGTCGTGGGAACGATCGTGACCTGGCCGGCGGTGAACTCCAGTGGGCTTGGAAGAGTCCTGAAGGCGACCCGCAGCGGATGGGGACTGAGCCGCGCGATCAGGGCGGCCGGCGGCGCGGGTTTCGCGACCACCAACGTACCGCTCGACCTGAGATCGAGGCTTGCCTCGCCTTGCACGGAACTCACGTTCTCGCGCGCGAGGTCCGCCAGTTCCGGGGCGTTTCTGAGCGCCGCCGCATAAACCTCGCCGGCCGCAAGCTCGCCCTGCGCTTCGAGCACATAGCCAATCCGGTCCACGCCACGCGCCAGGTCGGCGCGCCCGCTGATCGCGCTCAGCACCGACTGGCCGATACGCGCCGATCCCGCGGCCAGCGCCAGCATGCCGTGGGCGAAGGTCAGCTTTCCGCCGAACTGGCTTACCGGCGGAACTCCCCAACCGGCCGGCAGTTCGAATGCGACGGCTGCGAGCGCGCCGCTGGCCGTCAGATGCTGGCGCAGCGCGGAAGCCGGTGAACTTCTGAGCGCGGCGAGCGGTGCGCTGAGTTCCGCCTGGCCGATTATGAGCTGGCCTGACTGGATCGCGCTGTTGATGGCCGCGAGCGACTTCGGCAGCGAACGAAAGGCGGCGTTGAACTTGCGCAGCGCCTGCAGGTCTGCCCGCAGCCCGCGCATCCGAACCGTCAGCGCGGGGTCATCGCCATAGGGATCGTCCAGGCGCAAACTGGCGTCAAGCATCGGCGCCTGATTGCGCTCGAGCGTCAGCGTGGGAACCTCGAGGCGCGCGCTGCTCGCGTCGAAGGGAAAGCGCAGCGCAAAATCGCCGAGCGCCGTTGCCGAGGCCAGCCGTGGACCGCGGATCTGAACGCGCCGCACCACGGCGGATACGTCGCCCGAGAGGCGGCCGTCCTGATGGAGCGTGAAGCGCAGTTCGCCCGCGCTTCGCTCATCGAGCATCATCGTCCCGAAGCTGAGCGTGCGCAGCGCCTGGTCACCGCCGCGCAGCTCGCCGTGGAGGATAACGTCCTCCGGCAACCGCTTGTCGCGGCCGAAGGTGACCGCTCCGCCCAGGCGCAGACCGGCCGCCGCGCCCGCCATCCAGTCCCCGCCGAAGCGGACGTACCAGCGCTCGGCGTGGGATCGCCGATGATAGGCGCTCAGATTGATCGCGCCAGCGATTGGTCCTGCACCGGCCACGCTCACGGTCGCGCCGTCGATCTCGAGCCGCCGCGTCACGCCGGCCAGCGCGGCAAAGGCCTCCGCGACCGCTTTCCGGAGCTCGTTGTCGAGCCGCGGAATCACGGCCGCGCCGCCCGCCAACGCATCCGCCGGCACGGTCAACACCGGCTGCTCGGCGCGCAAGGCACGGAGCGGCAGGCCCTGCCTATAAATCAGATTGTGATAGCTGACCCGTGCCACCACGCGCTTGAGGCGCGCGACCTCGATGCCGCCGCGAAAGATCCGCGGCTCTTCAAGCAGCACCACCAGGTGGCTGCGGAATTCCAGGCTGCTGCTCGCGATCGCGATATGCAACCCCGTGCCGGCGTCGACCCGCGCGAGCATCAGCTTCACCAGCCGATCCTGGTTGCGATAGACGAAGAGGCTGAGCCCGCCCGCGATGATCACGAGCAGGGCAGTCAGCAGCGCAGCGATACGGAGCAGTTTCACGATCATGCGGCGCCGGACGCCGTGGCGCGCCCCGCCCCTGCTCTCTCCGGACAGGAAGCCTCGGTCTACTCGCCTTCGCTCAGCTCCGCGGCCGGCGGGGTCTCCAAAAGACCGGCGCGATGCTTGTTGCGCAGCGCGGTCTTGAGCACCCGGTGACGCAGGCGTACGGAATGCGGCGTAACCTCGACCAACTCCTCGTCGTCGATCCACTCCAGCGCCAGATCGAGCGACATCTGGCGCGGCGTGGTCAGCCGAATCGCCTCGTCGTGGCCGGCGGCGCGGATGTTGGTAAGCTTCTTCTCGCGGCAGACGTTGACCGCCAGATTAATGTCGCGCGAGTACTCGCCGACGATCATCCCCTCGTAAACCGGCTCCTGGGGTCCGATAAAGAACCGGCCGCGCTCCTGCAGATGGAACAGCGCGTAGCCGGTCGCCACGCCTTCGCGATCCGAAATCATGGCGCCGTTCTGGCGCGCGCGGATCGCTCCGCACCACGGGGCGTAGCCGTTGAACAGCGAATTCATCACGCCCGCGCCGCGGGTCTCAGTCAGGAACCGGCTGCGAAAGCCGATCAGCCCGCGCGCCGGTATCTCGTACTCCAGGCGCACCCGGCCGCCGGCGTAAGTGGTCATGGTCTGCATCCGGCCGCGCCGCCCCGACAAGAGCTGCGTCACGACGCCGATCGCCTCTTGCGGGATGTCCACGACCAGCAGTTCCATCGGCTCGAGCAGCGCGCCGTCGGGCGATTGCCGGGTCACCACGGTGGGCTTGGAGACCGCCAGCTCGTAGCCCTCGCGCCGCATGGTTTCGACGATCACCGCCAGCGCCAGCTCGCCGCGGCCGGCGAGCCGCCACGCATCGGGACTCGACTGGTCGACCCGCACACTGACGTTGCGCCGCGCCTCCTGGTCGATACGTTCGCCGAGCTTGCGCGAGGTGACGTAATCGCCTTCGCGTCCGGCCCAGGGCGAGGTGTTGACCGCAAAGGTCATCGCCACGGTTGGCTCGTCGATCCGAATCGGCGGGAGCGCGCGGGCCTCGGCGAGGTCGCTGATGGTCTCGCCGATCGCGACGTCCTCGATTCCCGCCACCATCACGATATCGCCGGCCGCCGCCCGTTCGAGCTCGACACGCTTGAGCCCGTTCCATCCGTAAAGCCGCGCCAGCTTGCAATCGACCCGGCTGCCATCCAGCCGGCAGAGCGCATAGCTCGCGCCCGCCCGCAGCTCGCCGGCCAGCAGCCGTCCGATCGCGAGGCGGCCGACGTAATCGTCGTAATCGAGATTATTGACCTGGAGCTGGACCGGCGCCTCGGGATCGATCTCCGGTCCCGGCAGATGGCTCACGATCGCCTCGAACAGCGGCTGCAGATCGACGCCCGGCTCGCGCGCGCTTGGGCTCGCCGTCCCGGTACGGGCGTTGGTATAGAGCACCGGAAAATCGAGCTGGCCCTCGCTCGCGCCGAGATCGATAAACAGGTCGTAGATTTCGTCGAGCACCTCGGCCGGGCGCGCATCCGCGCGGTCGATCTTGTTGATGCAGATGACCGCCGGCAGATGCGAGTCCAGCGCCTTGCGCAACACGAATCGGGTCTGCGGCAGCGGTCCCTCGCAGGCGTCGACCAGCAGCAGGATGCCGTCGACCAGCGTGAGCGTGCGCTCGACCTCGCCGCCGAAGTCCGAATGGCCGGGCGTATCGACGATATTGATGCGCGTCTCGTGCCAGACGACCGAGGTGTTCTTGGCCAGGATCGTGATGCCGCGTTCGCGCTCGAGCGCGAACGAGTCCATCACCCGATCGACCACCTGCTCGTTGGCGCGGAACGCACCCGCCTGGCGCAGCAGCGCGTCGACGAGCGTGGTCTTCCCATGATCGACGTGGGCAACAATAGCGACGTTGCGGAGATCGGAGCGCTGCATCTGAATATTAAAAGGCGACCGCACCGACGACCGGGCGGCCGCACCTTCATCAGTCTACCTGCCGCCCGGCGGAGTGTAAACGCGGGTCGCGCGAAAGTCGATTAAAGAACGATTACCGCCAAGGCGCAGCGCGCTACGGCGCGGGCGGCTCCGGCGCCGGCGGATTTCCGGAACTCTCGCCCTGCAACTGCTGGATGAGCTGGCCGATGTCCCGGATCTCGACTACCTGCCAGCGGCCGTTGTCGGCGTCGCGTGCCAGCCGGATGTCCCAGACGCGTCCGCGCACATCGGTGAACCGCGTATAGGCGGTATCGCCGTTGCGATGCAGCGTTGCGATCGCCCCCACCACCGCCAAACCGGGCATCTGCACGTTGCGGGCGCCGTCGTCGACCTGCCGCTGGGCCCACGATTCGACCATCGCCGCCACTGGCTTGCTGAACATATCGACCGCGCCCTTGCCGACGAGCTGGCCCAGCAAGTTATCGGGGCCGGCCTTGTTCTGGACCATCTCGTAGCCCGCGTGCTTGACCACGCTCGGGAAGTTGACGTAGGTCGCCGCCATCGCGCCGTCGCGCGCGTCGATCGCGCGCTTGAGCTGATAGACCGCCCAGGACGGGGTGCTCGGCAGGTAGAGCAGGCCCCATGCGGCGACCACTACGATCACCAGGATCGCGGTCCAGTGCCTGATTGCGAAGCGTGCCATTGAATTATCGCGCTACGCCTCCAGCGGCGGCTCAACGAGATTTCGCGAGCAGGCTGGCGGCGGCCCGGTCCATCAGCCACAAAAACTCGCCGTCCTGAGGTGCCACAAGCTGAGCCGGGTAGCGATCCGGGTCGCGCGGACCTTCGAGCACCGCTTTGACCGCCGCCGCCTTCTCCGCGCCAGTCACCATGAACATCACGCGCGCCGCGTGGTTGATAACCGGGGCCGTCAGGGTCACGCGGTGCGGCTGCTCGGCCTCGACCGTCACGGCGACCGCGAGCCGCTCGGCTTCGTGGAGCGCAGGATGGCCGGGAAAGAGCGACGCGATATGCGCGTTGGCTCCCAGACCCAGCAACACCAGGTCGAAGCGCGGCCAATCGCCTTCCGCCAGCGAAAAGCATCGCCTGAGCTCGTCGTCGTATTCGCTCGCGGCCTGCTCGGGCGAATCCTCGCCGCGCATCCGATGGATCTGCTCGGGCCGGAGCGCGAGCTTCTCGAGCATCGTGCGGTTCGCCATCCCGAAGTTGCTCGCCTCATGGCCGGGCGGCACGCAGCGCTCGTCGCCCCAGAAGAACTGCACTTCCTTCCAATCGACGCTCAGGCGAAAGCGCGTCGCGAGCAGCTCATAGGTGGCGGCCGGGGTCGATCCGCCGGTCAGGCAGAGATTGAACTCGGCATGGGTACAGATCGCCTCGCCGGCGAAATGCGCGATCTCCTCGGCCGCGCGCACGTGTGTCGCCGGCGCGTCCTCCAGCACCTGTATCTGCGGTTCGCTCATATCTGCCGGCCCGGCTGGCGCGAGAGCAGCTTGAGCGCGCGTGCCACCACGTTGTCAACCGTGAAGCCGAAGTGGCGCAAGACGTCCTGGTAGGGCCCCGAAGCGCCGTAGGTTGTCATCCCCACCACGTCGCCGTCCAATCCCACCCAGCGGTACCAGCCCAGCGGCACCGCCGCTTCGATCGCCAGGCGCCGGCGCACGGCGGGCGGCAGCACCGCATCGCGATAGGCAGCGTCCTGGGCCGCGAACAGCTCGCAGCTCGGCATGCTGACGACGCGGATCGCGTGGCCGCGCTTCTCGAGCTCCTCCTTTGCGCCGACCGCAAGCTGCAGTTCCGAACCGCTCGCCAGCAGAATCAGATCGGGATCGCGGCCGGGTGTCTCATTGAATACGTAGCCGCCGCGCCTGAGCCCGGTGGCGGGCGCCGCCGCCGAGCGATCCAGCGTCGGGATCTTCTGGCGCGTCAGCGCCAGCATCACCGGACCGCCCCGATGGGTCATCGCGACCCGCCAGGCCTCAACCGCCTCGTTGGCGTCGCCGGGCCGAATCAGCGTCAGGTTGGGAATCGCGCGCAGCGCCGTCAGATGCTCGATCGGCTGATGGGTCGGGCCGTCCTCGCCCAGGCCAATCGAATCGTGCGTGAAAATATAGATGACGTGCAACTCCATCAGCGCCGCCAGCCGAATCGACGGCCGGCAGTAGTCGGTGAAAACCATGAAGCTCGAACCGAACGGGATGAAGCCGCCGTGCAGCGCGATGCCGTTTAAGATCGAGCATAGGCCATGCTCGCGGATGCCGAAATGCAAGTTGCGGCCACCCCAGGCGCCGCGCTCGAAGCTGCCGCCGTCCTTGATGTCGGTGAAGGTCGATTCGTTGAGATCGGCCGCGCCGCCGAACAGGCTCCAGACCTTCTTCGCGATCGCCTGCTCCGCCTGCGAGGCCGACTGACGCGTCGCCAGCGAATCCTTGGGCGTAAAGCTCGGCAGCTCGGCGTCCCATCCCGCCGGCAGCTCGCCCTTGAGCATCGCGTTGAATTCGGCCGCCGCATCGGAATACTTCCCGGCGTAGCCGGCGAAAGCGCGGTTCCAGCCGGCTTCGAGCTTCGCGCCGCGCTCGACGCATTTGCGGTACTCGTTCAGCGCTTCATCGGGAACGTAGAACGGCGGCTCGGCCGGCCATCCCAGGTTCTGCTTGGTGAGCTTCACCTCCTCGACGCCGAGCGGCTGGCCGTGCGCCTTCGGACTATCCTGGAAATGCGGGCTGCCGTAGCCGATATGGCTGCGCACCCGGATTAGCGAGGGCCGCCCGGTCTCGGCGATCCCGTTCTCGATTGCGCGCACCAGCGCGCCGAGATCGTTGGCATCCTCGACCGCCTGCGTATGCCATCCATAGGCGTCGAAGCGGCGGCAGACGTCTTCGGTGAAGGCAATGTCGGTATGGCCGTCAATCGTGACGTGATTGTCGTCGTAGAGATAGATCAGGTTGCCGAGCCCGAGATGGCCCGCGATCGAGGCCGCCTCGCTCGACACCCCCTCCATCAGGTCGCCGTCGCTGACGATCGCGAAAATCCGATGGGCGAAGAGCTCCGGGTCGTCGCGCTCGAAGCGGGCCGCCAGATGCTTGGCCGCAATCGCCATCCCGACCCCGTTGCCGAAGCCCTGCCCGAGCGGCCCGGTGGTGGTCTCGACGCCCGGCGTCAGCCGGTGTTCCGGATGGCCGGGGGTGCGGCTGTTGAGCTGGCGGAAATGCTGGATGTCGTCCATGGTCAGGTCGTAGCCGGTCAGGTAGAGCAGGCTGTAGAGCAGCATCGAGCCGTGTCCGGCCGAGAGCACGAAGCGGTCGCGCCCGAACCATTTGGGGTTGCGCGGGTTATGGCGGAGAAAGCGCGTGAACAGCAGATAGCCGACGGGAGCCATCCCCATCGGCATCCCCGGATGTCCCGAGTTGGCCTTCTGCACCGCGTCCATCGCCAGCGCGCGGATGGAGTTGATGCAGAGTTGGTCGAGATCGGTGTGGGTCGATTTCGCTTGAACTGCTGAGGCCACCGCCGCTCCGTTCGCAAGTTTGAAGGCGGCGCCAGCGCCGCCGGGTTTAAGGATCGAACGAGTCAGAACCGCCCCGCTTCCACGGATTCGGAAACGTCCCGCCAGAGATCTCCTCCATGCTTTTCAAAATCTCGCGCGGGCGCAAGACCCATGTCGCGCTCGATCTTTGGCGGCCCCGCGATCGTGCTCAAGGCGCGAGGTCGAGCACAGCGCGGCGTGCGTCTGCCACGCGCGCCGTCAGGTCAGTCAGGTCGGCACGGTGGATCGGTTCGATGAGCTGAAGGTCGCGGGGCCATCTGTAGCGGCTCGCTTTACAGGTGTAGCGCCCGATGTTACGCTCGGGCGGTGATAAGGAGCTTCCGCCACAAGAGGCTCGAGCAGCTTTTTCGCAGGGGCCGAAGCGGCAAAGTGGCGGCGGAACTGCAAAGCCGGGCGCTCCGGAGACTGGATGCGCTCGAAAATGCGACGGCGCTCCGCGACCTCAACATCCCCGGCTTCGACTTCCATCCCCTCAAAGGCAAGCCGCCGCGTTACAGCCTCCACGTGAATGGTGGCGCGAGGGAGACACCTGGCACATTGACCTGGAACAGTACCATTGAGCTTGTGTAGCGGGCAGCATAAATGACCGGCTTTTCAAAGAAGACCAGACAGACGTGAGGAACTAACGATGATTGCGAAGCGGAACATGAAAGACGGAGCAAAGCGAGAGCCGACCCATCCAGGAGCGATCCTACGCGAGGACGTGCTTGCGGCGCTCGGCCTTTCGGTAAGCGAGGCGGCCCGCCAGCTCGGCGTCACCCGCCAGACGCTCCATCGAATCATGGCCGAGAAGGCGTCCATCACGCCCGCGATGGCCGCGCGGCTCGGGCGATTCTGCGGCAACGGCCCGGGACTTTGGCTGCGGATGCAGCAGGCGTATGACCTCTGGCACGCCGAGCGGGAACTCGGCGATGCACTGGAAAGGATTCCGGTTCACAAGGCTTCCTCTGCAGCCTGAGCGCGGAAGCAGCGATTCGAGGGGGACGCTACGCGGAGATTTCTCGACTTCGCTCTCGCGATGTCGGGGCCGCTCGGCAGGGCTGAGCCCTGCACCCAATAAAGGCGCGCTGAAAATCTTGGCGGATTTTACGAGTTATTGACTCTGCGAGGCGCTCTTCTTCCGTCATTTTGGCCTGCCCGCGATTTCTGATAAAAATACCTGACTGTCTTCGGAGGAAGCGGGTGGAGATGAGATCACGTGTGGACCGGCGCGTGGTGGTGACCGGGCTCGGCCTGGTCACGCCGCTTGGCACCGGGCTTGAAAAGAACTGGGAGGCGCTGATCGCCGGCCGCTCCGGGATCGGCCCGATCGACCGCTTCGATGTCGCCGATTTTCCCTCGCGCATCGCCGGCGAGGTGCGCGATTTTGACCCGCTCGAATGGATCGAAAAACGCGACGTCAAGAAGATGGACCTGTTCATCCAGTACGCGGTGGCGGCCGCCGAGCAGGCGATGCGCCAGTCGCAGTTCAAAATCACCGAGGACAACGCCGACCGGGTGGGCGTGATGATCGGCGTGGGCATCGGCGGCCTGTGCACGATCGAGGAAAACCACCTGCTGTTCCTCGACAGCCGCTTAAAGCGCATCACCCCGTTCTTCATTCCCAAGTTGATCGGCAATCTCGCCCCGGGCCACATCGCAATTCGCTACGGCGCCCGCGGCATCAACCTGACCACCACCAGCGCCTGCGCCTCCGGCAGCCACGCGACCGGCGAGGCCTACCGGATGATCCGCGCCGGCTACCTCGACGCCGCCATCACCGGCGGCTCCGAGGCCGCGCTGACCTCGCTCGGCGTGGGCGGATTCATCGCGATGCGCGCGCTCTCGACGCGCAATGAAGCGCCCGCCGCCGCCAGCCGCCCGTTCGATCGCGATCGCGACGGCTTCGTGATCTCCGAGGGCGCGGCCGCGCTGCTCCTCGAGGAGCGCGAGCGCGCGCTGGCGCGCGGCGCGTCGATCCTGGCCGCGATCGCCGGCTATGCCGGCAACGCCGATGCCTATCACATCACCTCGCCCGCGCCCGACGGCGCCGGTGCGGCGCGCTGCATGCGGATGTGCCTGGAGGACGGCCAACTCGACCTCGGCGATATCCGTTACATCAACGCCCACGGCACCTCGACTCCGCAAGGCGACCTGGCCGAGACCCGGGCGATCAAGCACGTCTTCGGCGAGCACGCGGCGCGCATCGCGGTGAGCTCGACCAAGTCCATGACCGGCCATACTTTGGGCGCCGCCGGCGCGATCGAATCGGTCTATACCATCCTGACCATCCTGCGCGGGGTCATCCCGCCCACCATCAACTACGACCATCCCGATCCCGAATGCGATCTCGATTACGTGCCCAACGCGGCGCGCCAGGCGAACGTGAAGCTGGCGCTCAACAACTCGTTCGGTTTCGGCGGCACCAACACCACGCTGGCGTTTCGGGCGGCGTCGGACCACTAGCGGACGTTTATGGGCTCCAGAATCGTTGGCACCGGCCGCGCTTTGCCGCGCACCCGGCTGAGCAATCAGGATCTCGAGCGCCAGCTCGAGACCTCGGACGAATGGGTCCGCACCCGCACCGGAATCGGGCAGCGCTACGTGCTGGTGAGCGGCGAATCGCTGGTCGATATCGCGGCCGAGGCGAGCCGCACCGCCCTCGCGCGCGCCGGCCTCGCGCCCACCGCGCTCGAGGCGATTATCGTCGGCACGGTCTCCTCGGACTTCGGCTTCCCGTCGTTCGCCTGCCAGCTCCAGCATCGCCTGGGGATCACCGATATCCCCTGCTTCGACCTTGCCGCCGCCTGCTCGGGCTACATCTATGCGCTGTCGGTGGCCGACGCCACGATGCGGGCCGGCGAATGGAGCCGGGTGCTGGTGGTCGGCACCGATGCGCTCTCGACCATGGTCGACTGGCACGATCGGCGCACCGCGGTGCTGTTCGGCGACGGCGCCGGGGCCTCCGTGCTGGTCTCGGAAGCGGGGCCGCGCGGCGTGCTCGGCAGCGTACTGCGATCGGCGGGTGAACACTGGAACCTGCTGTCGGTGCGCAACGCGGCCGGTACGCGATGCACCTACGACGCCGAAATCCGCCGCGCGCCCGACGATGCGATCCAGATGCGCGGGCCGGAGCTGTTCCGAATCGCCGTGCGCAGCATGGAAGAGGTCACGCGCCGGGTGGTCGAGAAGGCCGGCATCCGCCTCGAGGACGTCTCGCTTATCCTGCCCCATCAGGCCAACGCCCGCATTATCAGCGCGGTCGCGGAGCGGCTCGGCCTTGCCTCCGACAAGGTCTTCGTCAATGTCGATCGCTACGGCAACACCTCGGCCGCCTCGGTGCCGATCGCACTGGACGAGGCTCTGGAAGCCAATCTCATCCATGACAATGACCTGGTGCTGCTCAACGCCTGTGGCGGCGGGCTCACCTGGGGCGCGAACCTGCTGCGCTGGTAAGCTAAGCGGGCGCTGCGGCCGGGCCTCGGCGCCCTCCCGGCTATCGCACAATGCTCGATGAACTGCTCAAGCGCCGCGTTCTGATGATCCTGGGCAAGGGCGGCGTCGGCCGCACCAGCGTCAGCGCTGCGCTGGGCTTGGCCACCGCCCGCGCCGGCGCGCACGTCTGCGTCGTCGAATACGACAGCCGCGCGCCGATGGCCGCGCTGTTCGGACGTCAGCCGAGCTACGAGCCGGTCGAGGTCGAGCCCGGGATGAGCCTGATCGCGCTCGACGGGCCGCGCGCGCTCGCCGAATACCTGCGCCTCACGCTGCCGAGCCCCGCGATGCTGCGCACGATCCTCTCGAGCCGGCTGTACAATTATTTCGTGCCGGCGGCGCCCGGACTGCGCGAGCTGATAATGATCGGCAAGCTCTACCACGAGATCGAGCGGCGCCCGCCCGGCCAGCCGCCATGGGACCTCGTGATCTTCGATGGCCCGGCGTCGGGACAAGCGCTCGACTTGCTGCGGATGCCGCTGACGGCGGAAGAGACTTTCGGCGCCAGTATCGTCGGGCGCGAGGCGCGCAACGTCGCGGCGTTTCTGCGCGATCGAGAGCGATGCGCGGTGGTGCAGGTCGCGACCGGCGAGAGTCTCACGGTCTCGGAGACCCTCGAGTTTCACGCGGCGCTGAGCGGAATCGGAATGGCGCCGGCGGCGCTGATCTTCAATCGTCGATTTTCGGTGCCCTTTGGCCGCTCGGCGATCGAGAAGCTGGCGGGTCTCGCCGCGGACGGCAACGGGGCCAAAGTTTCGCCGCTCATTCGCCGCGCGCATCGCCTTTTGATCGCCTCCAGGCGCAACGATGACGCCATACGGCTCCTTCAGGACACTTCTGGCCCCCTGATCGAACTGGCGGACCATCCCGATACACGCGGCCGCCCGCTGGTCGAGTTGCTGGCTGCGGAAATCGCGGCGCTGAGATCACGCAACGAGCCGCGACGTGGAACTCACGCGCCTCCCGCATAAGGGAAGCCGCACAGGATTACAGGTGACGATGTGAAGCTCGAAGCTGGCGCAATTGTGATCGCAATTTTTCTGCTCGGTCTGAGCACCGTTTCGCCCGTCAGAGCGGCACAGGCACGGCCCTGGCTATGCCGCGACAAGCCGGTCTTCTCCTCCGACCACGCGATGCGATTTCAAGTTGCGCGCCAGGAGGGCCGCTGGCGGCTGATGCTGATGTCGTTCGAGCCGCTGGGCGGCCATGACGGTTTCACGATCGTCGAGTCGCGCGACCTCAGCAGCGCCGTCTCCAGCGGCCGCGGGCAGCTCCCCTCGGGCCGTTACTTCGCGGTCGCGCAATATCTCGAGGGCGGTGAATGGATCTGCCCGGGTTACGCGCAAAAAAGCGCGAACTATAACCGGGGCGAGGTCGCGAGTATCTGCTACGGCGAGGAGTCGGCCAACTGCGCCGTGAAACTGACCGTGTCGCCGATCACCTCGAGCGCCGGAGTTCCTTCCAACGCCTCAACCAGCCATTGATCGCGCTTGGTTCTCATCGCGGTTCGCGACGGCGATGGCGATGGTCTGTCGCGATGCCCGGCGCTATGATCTCCGGTATTGTCTAAACGGGGAGCGATCCATGGATGAATTCATGAACGCCGCCATCGAGCAGGCGCGAATCGGTCTTGCGGAAGGCGGAATCCCGATCGGATCGGTTCTGGTCAAAAACAACCTGATCGTCGGACGCGGCCATAACCGGCGCGTTCAGGATCGCGACCCGGTCGCTCACGCCGAGATTGATTGCCTGCGCAATGCCGGACGAATCGGCGGGTACGGCGGCGCAGTACTCTACTCGACGCTGACACCGTGTTTCATGTGCGCCGGCGCGGCGATTCAGTTCGGGATCCGAAAAATCGTGATCGGCGACACGGAGACCTACGCCGACACGCTCGATTTTCTCAAAGCGCATGGAGTCGAGGTGGCGGCGTTGAAGCTTGCCGATTGCAGGCAAATGCTCGCCGACTTCGCCGCAAAAAATCCGGAGCTCTGGAAGGAAGACAGCGGCGATCTTTAGACGATCGGCGACGCCCCCCTGTCGACAAACCGCCGCCCCTCCCCGCAAAGCGGGACAGTCTTTCTAAGACATTCGATCGTATCAGACAGTGACAGGTTGCGGCTGTTGGCAAGGCAGAGGCGAGAAAATCTCGCCCCTGCCCCGCTCTGGCCGATCAAGGGAAAGGGGGGAAACCCTTGGCCGGCACGCAAAATCTTATATATGAGTATTCCAGAGATGCGTCAAGTTTAGCGGAATAAATCAATGTGGTCCTACGGGTTCTCCTGCGGTCTAAAGCGAGCAAGCGGCATCAAGGCCGCAAATGAGGCCATCGCGGCGACGAAGGCAAACGCGATTGCCCATCGATAGCTGCCGGTATAGTCGATAATCGCGCCTGCCAGCGGC
>JBGPMT010000027.1:0-16168 GCA_041487135.1 Binataceae bacterium (SeqCode)
GAGCTGCGCCGCCGCGACCCTGCGATCATCGCCGTCGCGACCGCGATTTACCACATCAAGTGATCTATCCTCTGATTTATCCTCGCCGGCGGACGCAGCAGCCGGCTTGTCAGACTGCGTCGGCGTGATACGACCCACGGCTGCAGGCGCGCGAGCGTGACGTTCGGGTTGATCCTTCGTTGCCATTCAGATTGACAGCGAAATGAGCCATAAATAACATCGCGGTGCGGAAATCCGGCAGCCGCACTGGCGCCGGACAGCAGCGCAGGCCGCTCCGCCAGAACGCCGTCTCAGGATAAGCTGCGGCGAGTCGATCGCCGATCTGTGTTACGATATCGTGTCGCCCGCGTCGCGGATCATGGCGGGCTGTTGGCATTTGCGACAAGGGCGTTTCGTTTGATGAGTTCCTGAACCGAAAACGGTTTTGCTGGGCGGTCGCCAAGCTGGTAAGGCACCAGGCTTTGGACCTGGCATTCGAAGGTTCGAATCCTTCCCGCCCAGCCATTTGCGGCGCCGGATTTGGGCCGCGGAATCGCCTCTGAAGGGGGACCATACGGAGCGACTGACGTCGTGCGACAAACGCCGGCGCGGGCTAATCGAGGTAAGCAAAAGAGATGTCTGAACGGGCCAAGGACGAACTGGAAATTTTCACGGGCAATTCAAACCCGGCGCTGGCCCGTGAGGTCTGTGAACATCTGAACGTCAAGCTCGGGATGGCCGATGTCGGCCGCTTCCCGGACGGCGAAGTGATGGTCGAAGTGCACGAGAACGTGCGCGGCGGCGATTGCTTCGTGCTCCAGTCGACCTGCTCGCCGCCCAACGACAATCTGATGGAGCTGCTGCTGCTGATGGATGCGCTGCGGCGCGCCTCGGCGGCCCGGATCACCGCGGTCATCCCGTATTTCGGCTACAGCCGCCAGGACCGCAAGGTTGCGCCGCGCGTGCCGATCAGCGCCAAGCTGGTCGCCGATCTGATCACCACGGCCGGCGCCTCGCGCGTGCTGACGGTCGATCTCCATGCCGGGCAGATTCAGGGCTTCTTCAATATCCCGGTCGACAACCTGTATGCGATGCCGGTGCTGACCCAGTACCTGCGCAAGCGCGTCGACAGCGACAAGGTTTCGGTGGTCTCGCCCGACGCGGGCGGCGTCGAGCGCGCCCGCGCCTTCGCGCGCCGGCTCAACGCCAACCTCGCGATTATCGACAAGCGCCGCCGGCGCGCCAGCGAGGTCGCCGAGATGCAGCTGGTCGGCGAGGTGCGCGGCTCGATCGCGCTGCTGGTCGACGACATGATCGATACCGCCGGCACCATCACCGAAGCGGCCCGGGTGGTCACCGAAGCCGGCGCTATCGAGGTGCTGGCCTGCGCGACCCATCCGATACTCTCCGACCCGGCCTGCGAGCGGCTTAACGCCTCCAACCTGAAGGAAGTGATCACCACCAACACCATCCCGCTAAGCGCCAAAGCCCAGGCCGAGCTGCCGCGGCTCACGGTGCTTTCGGTGGGGGGCCTTATAGCGGAAGCGGTACGCCGCATTCATAATGAAGAGTCGGTGAGCTCGCTCTTCAACTGAGCGCGCCAATCTGTAGCAATCGAGGCGACGATGGAAACCCCGGAACTGGCTTGCGAAAAGAGACCAACCCGCCCCAAGGGGCAGCTCACGGAGCTGCGACGCCAGGGCCGGATACCCGGCGTGCTGTACGGGCCCAAGGGCAACTCGGTGCCGCTGGCCGTGGACGCGACGGAGCTGCGGTCCGGGATGGCCGGAACGTCGCGACAGCGGCTTATCAGGCTCAAGTCGAACGCGCCGGAGCTCAACGACCGCCACATCATCTTGAAGGACATCCAGCGGGCGCCGGTTTCCGGCAAGATCGTCCACGTCGACTTCTACGAGGTCGACATGAGCAAAGCGCTGCGGCTCTCGGTGCCGCTGAAATTCGCGGGCCGGGCCGCGGGTATCGTTGAAGGCGGAATTCTCCAACCCTTGGTGCGCGAGGTCGAGGTCGAGTGCTCGCCGCTCGAGATTCCCGAGTTCATCGAGGTCGACGTGGCTCCGCTTGGCATCCACGACGTCATCCACGTCTCGGCGCTCAAGTTCCCGGGTAATGTAAAGCCGATCTATGACAGCGATTACGCGGTGGTGTCAGTGCTGCCGCCGACCGTCGCCGAGGCTCCGGTGGCGGCAGCCGCGCCGGAGGTGACGCCCGAGGGCGCCCCGGCCGAAGGCGCAGCCGCACCGGCGGCCGCCGGTGCGCCGGTCGCCGCGCCAGCGGCGCCGGCCAAGCAGTAGCCGGACTCCGCAGCGGCGGGCGCGCGCGTGCAGCGCCCGCCCGCCGCCGCGGGTCGGCCGTTGAGGTGGGGAGGTGCTGTGTCAGTCATGAGTTTCGTCCATCTTCACGTTCACACCCAGTACAGCCTGCTCGATGGCGCCAACAAGATCGATCCGCTGCTGGAGCACGTAAAAAGCTCCGGCATGGAAGCGATCGCGATGACCGACCATGGCAACATGTTCGGCGCGGTCGAGTTCTTCAGCAAGGCGACCAAGCTCGGCATCAAGCCGATCATCGGATGCGAGGCCTATCTCGCTCCCGGCAAGCGGACCGACCGCACCCAGACGCCCCGCAGCGACGATTTCGACGGCGGCGGAAACTTCCACCTAATCCTGCTCGCGCAGAATCAGACCGGGTATCGCAACCTCTGCCGGCTGCTGACCGCGGCCTACAAGGAGGGTCTCTATTACAAGCCGCGCATCGATAAGGAGATTCTGGCCGAGTTATCGGACGGACTGATCGCGCTCTCCGGATGCCTGTCGGGCGAGATCGCGCGGGCGCTGCGCGCCGACCGCTACGACAAGGCGAAGGAGCTGGCCCAGGGCTACGCGCGGATCTTTCCCGATCGCTTCTACCTTGAGCTCCAGGACAACCGGCTGCACGGACCGCTCAACGATTCGATCGCGCGTATCGGCAAGGAACTCGGCCTGCCGGTGGTCGCGACCAACGATTGCCATTATCTGCATCGCGACGATGCCCGCGCCCACGAGGTGCTGCTTTGCATCCAGACCGGCAAGACGCTGGCCGATGAAACGCGCTGGCGGTTCGACACCGACGAACTCTACGTCAAGACGCCCGAGGAGATGATCGCGGCGTTCGGCGCCGACTCGGAGGCGATTCGCAACACGGTCGAGATCGCGCGGCGAATCGACTTCCAGTTCGATTTCGGCAAGTTTCACTTCCCGCGTTATCAGGCGGACGAGCACCAGGATCTCAACGCCTTGCTGGCCGAGCGCGTGCGCGAGGGTCTGACCAAGCGCCTGGCCGAGATTCGCGCGCGGCGCGGCGAGCTTGACGAAACGCCCTATCATGAGCGGCTCGAGCGCGAGCTGCCGATCATCCGTGAGATGGGCTTCTCGGGCTACCTGCTGATCGTCGCCGACTTCATCGGCTACGCGCGCAGCCGCGGCATCCCGGTCGGCCCCGGCCGCGGCTCGGTGGTTGGCAGCCTGGTCTCGTACGCCCTGCGAATCACCGAGCTCGATCCGATCGAGCACAAGCTCCTGTTCGAGCGCTGGCTCAACCCGGGCCGCAAGTCGATGCCCGACATCGACGTCGATTTCTGCTTCGAGCGCCGCGACGAGGTGCTGGCCTACGTGCGCCAGAAGTACGGGGCCGATCGGGTCGCGCAAATCATCACCTTCGGCACCATCAAGGGCAAGCAGGCCATTCGCGACGTCGGCCGCGTGCTCGGGCTTTCCTTCGGCGAGACCGACAAGATCGTCAAGCTCTATCCGGCGCCCAAGCAGGGCCGCGACTTTCCGCTCAAGGACGCGCTCGAGATGGAGCCGCGGCTGCGCGCCGAACGCGCCAACCACCCGGAGCTTTTCGACTACGCCTTCAAGCTCGAAGGGTTATTGCGCCATGCCTCGCGGCACGCGGCGGGCGTGGTGATCGCGGACGAGCCGCTGCACGAGCTGGTGCCGCTTTACGTCGACAAGGAGCAGCGCTCGGACGACAGCCTCTCGATCACCCAGTACTCGATGAAGGGGATCGAGGAGATCGGGCTGATCAAATTCGATTTCCTGGGGCTCAAGAACCTGACCCTGATCCGCAACACGCTCGACCTGATCGAAGCCGGCGGCAAGACTCCGCCCGACCTCGCCCGCCTCAAGTTCGACGATCCCGAGAGTTACCGCCTGCTGGCGCGCGGCGACACCGTCGGCGTGTTTCAGATGGAAGGTTCGGGGATGCGCCGCTTTCTGACCGAGCTCAAGCCCTCGAACTTCGAGGACGTAATCGCGGCCATCTCGCTGTTCCGGCCCGGCACGCTGGACGCCGGGATGGTCGAGCCGTTCATCCGGCGCAAGCACGGCAAGGAGCCGGTCGAGTACGACCATCCCCTGCTCGAGCCGGTGTTGCGCGACACCTACGGCGTGATCATCTACCAGGAACAGGTGATGCAGGTGGCGCAGGCGCTCTCCGGCTACACGCTGGAGGAAGCCGACATCCTGCGCGCCGCGATGGGCAAGAAGAATAAGGCGGTGATGGAGCTCGAGCGCGAGCGCTTTATCGAGGGCGCCAAGCGTAACGGGGTCGACGGAGCGCTGGCCCAGGCGATCTTCGAGAAAATCGAGACCTTCGCCTCGTATGGCTTCAATCGTTCCCACGCGGCGGCCTACGCGCTCACCACTTATACGACCGCCTATCTGAAAGCCCATTTCCCGCACGAGTTCATGGCGGCGCTGATGACGCTCGACATGGACGATACCGACAAGACCTACAAGAACATCGCGGCGCTGCGCGAGATGGGAATCCGGATTCTGCCGCCGGATATGAACCAGAGCCGGGTGAAATTCACGGTCGTGGGCGACGCGATTCGCTTCGGTCTGGGCGCGGTCCGCGGCGTCGGCGCCAAGACCGCCGCGGCGATCGTCACCGAGCGCGAGGCGCGCGGCCGGTTCGATAACCTGGTGGATATCTGTACCCGGGTCGGCACGCAGACCATCAATCGCCGCGCGCTGGAGGCCTTGATCAAGTGCGGCGCGTTCGATTCGCTGGGCGTCGCGCGCGCCGGCCTGGCCGCGCAGGTCGACGATGCGTTGCGGATCGCGCAGCGCGCCGGCGACGAGGCCGCCCGCAATCAGGCCAACCTGTTCGGCGGCGCCGGCAAATCGTCGGTGAAGCTGCCGGCTCCCAAAGCGCTGGCCGAGTGGGACTCCAAGGAAAAGCTCAAATACGAAAAGGAAGCGCTCGGCTTCTATATCACCGCGCATCCGCTGGACAAGTACGACAAGGAGGTGCGCCGCGTAAGCCGCCTGACGACCGCGGACCTGCCCGGGCTGCCCGACGGCAGCCAGGTTCATGTGGCCGGCGTGATCCAGTCGATCAAGCTGCGCAACAACAAGAGCGGCAAGCGTTACGCGGTTTTCAGCCTCGAGGATCGGGTCGGCGCGGTCGAAGCGATCGTATGGCCCGAGACCTATCAGAAATACGAAGCGGTGATCCATGGCGATGAGCCGGTGGTGGTGCGCGGCAAGCTCGACGTCGACGAGGAGCGCGCGCAGATAATCCTTGACGATTTGCGCCCGCTTAATTCCGCCTTGCTGGCGGCGGTCCGCGAGGTGCATATTCATACCCGGCGCGAGCGGCTCGAAAATGGCGCGCTCGACGCACTCAAGAACCTGTTGCAGAGCCATAGCGGCAGGGCGCTCGCCTATCTCCATCTCGAGCTCGAGGGCGGGCGCGAGGCGGTCTTCCTGCTGGGCGACAGTTTCCGAGTCACACCCGACGACGCCTTCGTGGCCGGGCTGGAACAGCTCTTCGAGGCCGACTCGCTCACCATCCGCTAGGCGATGGCCCGCATGCGGACCGTCGGGTTTCTCTGCGATGGCAGTTTTCTGCTACGATTTTCGTAGCAAACAGCGAAGAGGACGCCCTGGACCTGCCACATAACTCCAACGCCGATTATCATGAGCGCGCCGTTTTGGTCGGCGTCGAGCTTGACCGCGACGGCGGCATTCGTGCCGATGACTCGCTCGAAGAACTGAAGGCGCTCGCGCAAAGCGCCGGCGCGACCGTCACCGCCACCGTTCGTCAGAAGCTCAAGGAAATCGATCCACGCACCTTCATCGGACGCGGCAAGGCGGCCGAGGTGCGCACGCTCGCGCATCAGAGCGGCGCATCGCTCGCGATCTTCGATGACGCGCTCAGTCCCGCGCAGGCCCGCAACCTCGAGCGCGAGCTCAAGCTCCGGGTCATCGACCGCAGCCAGTTGATCCTCGACATCTTCGCCCAGCGGGCGCGCACACTCGAAGGCAAGCTGCAGGTCGAGATTGCGCAACTGAGTTATCTGCAGCCCCGGCTCACGCGGCAGTGGACGCATCTTTCGCGGCAGACCGGCGGAGCCGGCAGTTCCGGCGGCCGCATCGGAACTCGCGGCCCCGGCGAGACCCAGCTCGAGGTCGACCGCCGGCGCGTGCGTGAAAGACTGGCGCGGCTGCGCGACCGGCTGCGCGGCGTCGAAAGAACCCGCGCGATCCAGCGCCGCCGCCGGCTCGAAGTCCCCTACCCGGCCATCGCACTGGTCGGCTACACGAATTCCGGCAAATCGACGCTGATGAACGCGCTGACCGGGGCCGGCGTCGAAGTCGCCGACCGTCCGTTCTCGACCCTCGACCCCACGGTCCGCCGGCTCGTGCTGCCGGGGCGAATCCAGGTTATGCTGGCCGACACGGTCGGGTTTATCCATCGCTTGCCGCATACGCTGGTCGAGGCGTTCAAGGCGACGCTCGAAGAGGTGCGGACCGCGAGCCTGCTGCTGCATGTGGTCGATGCCAGCTCGCCGCTGCGGACCGAGCGGATGGAGATTGTCGACCGGGTGCTGGAGGAGATCGGCGCCGGCGCCGCGCCACGGCTGGTGGTGATGAACAAGATCGACCGGATGGGCGGCGGCACGACGGCGCCGCGCGGACTTGATACGGTAAGCGTTTCGGCGTTAAGAGGTGATGGTCTTGAAGAGCTGCTCGAGCGGATGGCGAGCTTCTTCGCCGCGCAGCGCCAGGAGGTGCGGGTGACGCTGCCGGTTGCGCGCGGCGACCTGGTCGCCCTGGCGCGGCGCGACGGACAGGTACTCAGCGAAGAGTACTGTGACGGGACGGTCTCGATGCGCGCCGTGGTGAGTGCGCCGGTCGCCGGCCGGCTGCGGCGGGCGCAAATCGTGAGCTGAGCGAAGACCATGGCCAGACCCTCATTGCACCCGGTTGAGCCGGCGACGGTGCCCAAAGCTCAACCCTCGCTCGGTCAACTGCTCAAGACGCCCAACCTGCTCACGCTCGGCCGCCTGTTCCTGATCCCGGTCTTCCTCGCGCTTCTGAGCAAGCATCGGTTCACCTACGCGCTCTACTTGTTCATCCTGGCCGCCATCACCGATTCGCTGGATGGCACGGTCGCGCGATGGTCGGGCACGCGTACCGAGCTTGGCGCGTTCCTCGACCCGTTCGCGGACAAGCTGTTGTTGCTCAGCTCGTTCGTGGTGCTCACGATCGAGGGAATCATCCCGGGCTGGATCCTGAGCGTGGTTATAATCCGCGATGTGGTGATCGTTTTCGGCTACTTCATGATTTCGTTTTTCACCGGCGAGCGGATGCCGGTCAGGCCGAGCTATATCGGGAAGACCTCCACGGTGTTGCAACTGGTATGCGTAATCGGCGCGCTGACTCGCTTCGATTCGTACTCGCCGATGTACTGGTATGGGCTGCTGTATACGACCGTCGGGATAACGGCGCTCTCAGGGATTCATTACGTTTACCGCGGCCTGGGATGGCTCGGCACGCGCGAGCCGCAAATTTTCTCCTGAATTCAGTCTCAGTCTATTAGAGGCCGCCGCGCAGGCGCACATGCGAGAGCGCGGGGAGGTTGCGGCGGACCGACTCGAGGTAATCGAGGTCGATCGGCGCCACCGCCACGTCCTCACGATCGGCGGCCCGCGCCAGCACCCGTCCCCACGGATCGACGATCATCGAGTTCCCGTAATCGGCGAATCCATGCACGTTCGGACCGAACTGCGCCGGTGCGACCACGTAGCACTGATTCTCGACCGCCCGCGCCCGAATCAGCACCTCCCAGTGCGCCTCGCCGGTCGGAAAGGTGAAGGCGCTCGGCACGGTCAGGATCTTGGCGCCGGCAAAGGCGAGTTTGCGGTAAAGCTCCGGGAACCGCAGGTCGTAACAGATCGTCATCCCGATCGCGCCCAGCGCCGTCTCGACGCATACCACCTCGGAGCCGTGCAGCATCGCCTCCGACTCGCGGACGGTCAGATGGCCGGGCAGATCGACGTCGAACAGATGGATCTTGCGGTAGATGGCGAGCCGCGCGCCGTCAGGCCCGAATAGGACCGAGGTATTATGCGAGTGCGTCTGTCCGGGCACACGCTCATAGATCGATCCGGCCAGCAGGTAGAGTTGCAGTTCGCGCGCCAGCCGCGCCATCAGGCTGAGCGTCGGACCCTCGAGGTCCTCGGCCTGCGCCGGCGCTTCGTCGCGGCGGCCGCGCCAGCTGAAGACTTCCGGGAGCGCGGCGAACTCGGCGCCACGCCGGGCTGCTTCGCCGATCAGGCGTTCGGCGCGCTCGAGATTGGCCGCCTTATCGCGGCCACCATTCATCTGAATCGCAGCGGCGAGAAATGCCATCGTTTCCCCTGCGCGGCAACGATCAATAGCGCGGCATCCGCGGATCCACGGTCGCCGCCCACGCCTCGGCCCCGCCCGACAGATTAAGCACCCGCCGGAAACCCGCATACGCCAGGTACGCCGCGACCTGCGCGCTGCGGATTCCATGATGGCAGACGACGACGGTTTCGGCGTCCGGATCGAGTTCGGCTAGCCGCCCGCTGATTTCACCCATCGGGATATGCAGGCTTCCCGGGAACGGTGCGATCGCGATCTCGCCCGGCTCTCGCACGTCCAGGATCACCGGGTGCTCGCTGCGGTCGAGGCGTTCTTTGAGCTTTACCGGGCTTATCTCCTCGAGTTCCGCCATGCCGGACCACCGTGACAAGGATATCGCAATCTGACGCATCGCAACACGCTATGCTGGCGGAGAGTCTCTATGCGCGATCGACAGGACATGGATTTCATGGCGTTGGCGCTCGAAGAGGCGCGGCGCGCCGCCGCCGCGGGCGAGGTGCCGGTCGGGGCCGTCGTCGTGGTTGACGGAGCCGCCGTCGCGACCGCCCACAATCGCCCGATCGAGCTCGATGACCCTACCGCGCACGCCGAAGTGCTGGCGCTCCGCGCGGCCGCCCGCAAGCTCCGCACCTATCGCCTGACCGGCGCGGCCTTATACGTCACTATCGAGCCGTGCGTTATGTGCATCGGTGCCATGGTCAACGCGCGCATCGCGCGGCTTTGTTTCGGCGCACCCGACGAAAAGGCCGGCGCGGTCGGTTCAGTCTACGATATCGGACGCGACGGACGGCTGAACCATCGTATCGAGATCGTGCGGGACGTAATGGCGGAGGAGTGCGCCAGCCTACTGCGCGAGTTTTTCCGCAGCCGGCGCGGCGGATGACATGGGCAACTTCAGATTTTACCGGCGTCTCAGGGTTTTCCCGGGGCTGTCGGTCAATCTTTCGAAATCGGGACCGAGCCTGACGGTCGGAGTCCGCGGCGCGCATGTGACCGTCGGCCGCGCCGGAATCCGCCGCACGATCGGCATCCCCGGCACCGGTATCTACTATACATCCTACAGCGGCAGGCACACCGGCTATCATTCGAGCCACACTGAAACGCCGGTCGATCCCGCCAGCCAGCAGCACGCCGAGGGCACTGCCGCGACGCTGATCCTGCTCGTCGTCGTCGGGATCGCGCTCGCGGTGGGAATCGCGATCGGGGCGATCATCGGCCACGGACGATAAGCGCGTTCAGGTCAGAGCGGCCGTCTGGATCAGCTCGCGTATCCCGGCCTCGCTATCGACCTCCGGCTCCCAGCCGAGTACCCGCTTCACCTCGGTGAGATCGGCGAGCGTGTCGCCGGATTCGGCCGAACGCGGCGCAAGGTGGATGGTCGGGCCGCCGAACAGCGCCGCGATCCGATTTACGCTAATTCTTCGCCCGCTGCCGACGTTGAGCGCGCGCCCGTCGCCGACCTGGGAGTCCATCGCCGCGAGATTCGCCCGCACCACGTCGCGAACGTGAGTGAAATCGCGCGTCTGCTCGCCGTCGCCATGGATCGGCAGTGGCCGGCCTTCGCGCCGCGCGCGCATGAAGACGCCGAGCACCGTGACGTACGCCCCCTCGGTCGCCATCCGCGGCCCATAGACGTTGAAATAGCGGAGCGTCACGCTCTGAAGGCCGAACAGCCGATGGAACATGCGGCAGTATTGTTCGCCGACCAGCTTCTGCAGCGCATACGGGTTGAGCGGATTAGGTGTCATGCTTTCGACCAGCGGCAGCGTCACCTGCTCGCCGTAGACCGAAGAAGATCCAGAATAGATCACCCTTCGCACGCCGGCGTCGCGCGCCGCGATCAGCATGTTGAGCGTCCCATCGACGTTCGTCAGATGGGTCGCGAGCGGATCGTCGATCGAGAGCATCACGCGCGGCAGCGCGGCGGCATGAAAGACGCAATCGACGCCGGCGAAGGCGGCGGCGATCGATTCCGGGCGCCGGATATCGCCCTCGACGAACTCAGTCTGCGGATTCAGGTTTTCACGGCGTCCGGCGGCGAGATTATCCAACGCGCGCACGTTGAGTCCGCGCGCCACCAGCGCGTCCACCAGATGCGATCCGATAAACCCCGCTGCCCCGGTCACCAGCACCGTCGGACGTCGCGGGAGGGTCTCTGCGCGGGCGGACATGGCGGGAAAATCTTAACCGGAAAGGAGCGCGAACGCGATTGCGCCGCCTCGCTTGGCGTTGGCGGCATCGGCGGCTATGCTCGATCCCCATGCTGCGGGTGCTCACAGGTGCGGTCGTGGTGGCGATTATCGCCGGCGTTATCGGCTGGCAATGGTCGGTGAAGCAGCGGACGGCGATGGAGCTCCAGCAGAAACAGATTAGCGATCTTCAGCAGCGCCTCAGCCATGAACAGAGCGGGAACAGCGACCTGCGCGCCAAGCTCGCCAAGGTGCAGGAAGAGGAGACCCGGCTGGCGGCCGAGAACAACGCGCTCAACGAGGCGATCGGCAAATCGCGCCTGACCGGCAACGCCGCCGAGGTGCCCGCCCTCCCCTACCCGCCGAAGTGAAGTTCGTTCGGTCAGCCACGTGTGCTCACCACGAGGCGCCGTCAATCCCACATCGGGCCCGTCTGGAGTTTCCGCCGCTTCGGATATGATGCAGCGCATGGAATCGCCAGCCGGCCATCATCCGCCCTCAGGCGCGCAGCGCGTTCAAGAGACGCTGCTGCCGCTACTCGAATCCGCCGACGCGATGGTTTACGCGCTGGTCGGACTGGTTTTCCTGGTCGCCGCGCTCGGGATGCTGGGTTACAGCCTGGTCGCGTTCCCCGCCGCACTGCGCGAGACCGGCTTCGCTCTGGCGGTCGTCACCCTGGTCAACGACCTGCTGCTGGTGATGATCATCATGGAGGTGCTGCGTACGGTCCTCTCTTACCTGAAGGAACGCGGCACGTCCCTGCAGCCGTTTTTGTTCATCGCCGCAATCTCGGCGACCCGGCGCATCCTGGCGATCGGCGCGCAGATGAGCGTGGCGGGCGAGAACCTTTCAGCCGACAAATTTCGGGAAGCGATGCTGGACCTGACGGCCAATGCCGGCGCGATTCTCGCGATCGCCGTCGCGCTCTACCTGCTGAGCCGCCGCCCGGCGGAGCGCGGCAAAGTCGACTGAGGCGGGCGGGCGCGAAACTTCTCGGACCGTGCAGCTCAGGCCGGCGCGCTAATCAGCCGCGCGCGGTCATCACGAAGCGCTGCCATTCCGCCAGATGGCTCAGCGTGCGCATCCCCGCCATCCGATCGAGATAAACCTCGCCCTTCAGATGGTCGGTTTCGTGCTGGATGACGCGGGCATGAAAGTCCGCGGCGACGATATCGAGCGGTTCGGCGTTGCGGCCGAGCGCGGTCACGCGAATTTTGCTATGGCGCAGAACCTCGCCGCGCATGTCCGGGATGCTGAGGCATCCCTCCCACTCCTCGACTTTCGTCTCGTCGAGCACCGTCACCACCGGGTTTATCAGGTAGGTCAGCGGCACCGGCGGCGCGTCGGGGTAGCGCGGATTACCCTCGACCTCGAGCACGGCGAGCTGCAGCGACAGATGGACCTGCGGAGCGGCGAGGCCGACGCCATTATACTCGTGCATGGTTTCCACCATGTCATCGAGCAGCTTCTGAAAATCGTGCGTTTTGATCCGATCGACTGCGACCGGCTGGGCGGCCGTGCGGAGTACCGGATGGCCGAGGCGGGCGACCTTGAGAATCATCGGGGCTTCCTTTGCGCGGGGGTTGCGATAGATCGATGATTCTAGCGCGCACTTTTCTTGCGGGCTATCAGGGTTGTTCTATAATCCGCGATGTCGGTAGAGTTCATCGGCTCCCGACCAATGGTCTGCGAAGGAGAATTGTCATGGCGGTCTGTTATCGCGCGGAGGTTATCGGCTCGCTGCTGCGTCCCGGCTATCTGAAGGAGGCGCGCAAGGCTTTCGAGGCGGGCCGGCTAAACGCCGCCGGGTTCAAGCGAATCGAGGACCGCGCGGTCGACCAGTCGATCGCGCTGCAGGAGGCGGCCGGGGTCGACGTGGTGACCGACGGCGAGATGCGCCGCACGCATTTCATCTCGCCGCTGAGCGACGTGCTCGAAGGCGTCAAGGTGATCCCGGCCTTCAAGCGCACCTGGCGGCGGCGCGAGTCCGCGGGCGACCAGGGCAAGGAGATCGAGATACAGGTGCAGCTCGCGGTGGTCGACAAGATCGGCCGCAAGCGCTCGCCGGTGCTCGAGGAGTTCGTCTATGCGCGGGCGCGGGCGCGCAAGCCGCTCAAGATCACCCTGCCGAGCCCGTTGATGATGACGCTGCGCTACTCGCCCGAATACTCGAAGCAGGCCTACCCGAATCCGTTCGACCTGTTTCGCGACGCGGCGGAGCTGGTCCGCCAGGACGCCAAGGAGCTGGCGCGCCTGGGATGCGAGTATATCCAGATCGACGCGCCCGAACTCGGGATGCTGTGCGACCCCGAGCGGCGGCGCACCGACTTCGCCGAGCGCGGGATGGATCCCGATCGGCTCGCGACCGAAGGCATGGAGATCCTCGATTCGGTGGCCAGCGTTCCCGGCGTCACCTTCGGGCTCCATCTGTGCCGCGGCAACAACCAGGGCTACTACGTCGGCGAGGGCGGCTACGGAGCGATCTCCAAAGAGGCCTTCAAGCGCGCGCGCAACTACGACATCTTTCTGCTCGAATACGACGACTGGCGCTCGGGCGGCTTCGAGCCGCTGCGCGATCTGCCGACCGACAAGTTCCTGGTGCTCGGCATCATCTCGACCAAGCACGAAACCATGGAGCCGCGCGACGGCCTGATCAAGCGGATCGAGGAGGCAGCGCGCTACTTCCCGCGCGAGCAGCTCGCGCTCTCAACCCAGTGCGGCTTCGGAACCGTGTGGGAAGGCAATCCCATCAGCGAGCAGACCCAGGAGTCGAAGCTGACGATGGTCGCCGAGCTGGCACATCAGCTCTGGAAATAGTCCGGGCGCCCGCAACGCGATTAGGAGCTAAACAAGACGAGGCCGCCGGAGATCATCCGGCGGCCTCGCAGAGGCAATACCACCGTTCGCCGATTGTCGCCAGCGTCGGGGGGTTGACTGGATGTCACTCGCCGCGCAACTGGCGCATGAGGCCCAGCATGTCGCCTTCGCCCCACAGCTCGACGATCTTGCCGTTGGAAAAGCGCCCGATATTGATGCCCGACCATCGCACCTGGCGCCCGGTCGGCTTGATGCCCTGGAACTCGCCCTTGTGAGTTCCAACGATGCTGAAGCGGACCACGACGCGATCGTTTTCGGCGACGATGTCCTCGGCCTTGAAATGGACGTCGGGAAAGGCCGCATGCACGTAGCCGAGGAACTTCTGCGTGCCCGCGATGCCGTCCTGCCCGGGGTAGCGATGATCGACGAATTCGGGCGCGACGTATTCGGGGACCGCGGAGAGCTCGCAGCGGTTCAGCACCCGATCGATGAATTGCCGGTAGAGTTCCTTGTTCGCTTCTGACATCAGCCTTCCTCCGTTGATCGCGGCTAAGGCGCCTCGGCCGGACGGTCGAAGGTCACCTGGCGCAAAAACTTGGTCCTCAGATACTCATGAAACGGCACCGCTGGATAGCGCGGCGGGTTGCTGGCTCCGCAGCAACTCGGGATGCACTCGATGATCGTGTCGTAGTTGGTCTGGTGAAAGAAGACGATCGACATCCGGCGGCTCGCGAGCGCATGGTCGCGCGGCGGATTCAGCACCCGATGCATGGTCGAGACGTAGCGGTCGTTGGTCCAGCGCGCCATCAGGTCGCCGATATTGACGACGAACGAGTCGGGCAGCGGCGGAACGTCGATCCAGTTGCCGGCGCGGTTGAAGACCTGCAGCCCGCCGGGCCGATGCTCGTTTTCGTGGCGCAGGATGGTGAAGGTGCCGTAGTCGGAATGCTCGCCGGCGCGCAGTTGGCCCTCCAGCGGCGCCTCGGGCTGGTCCGGGTAATTGATCACGCGCAGCACGCTGGTATGCCGATCGATTGCGCGATCGAAGAAATTCTCCGGCAACTCCAGCGCCGCCGCAAAGATCCGCATCACCGAGGCGCCGAGCCTTTCCATGGCGCGGAAATAGTCGCTGTATATCGATCGGAATTCGACCGGATGCGCGGGCCATCGGTTCTCCGCCAGCAACTGCCGCGCGGCCGGCCGATGGTAGTACTCGTCGGCCGGAACCTCGAGCGGCCCGACGCTGAAAGATTCCTTGAGATCGCCCGGCGTCTTCTTGAGCCGGCTATAGGAAACCGCCTCGGCGGCGACCGGGCTGAACCCGCGCGGGATGTCGTCGGCCCACTGCTTGACCCGCAGCTTTTCGTCGAGCGGCAGATCGAAGAAGCGGCACGAGGTATCGAACACGCGGTCGGGCACCCGCGAATCGACGCCATGCCCGGTAATCACGAAAAACCCGATATCTTCGCAGGCCTGGTCGACCAGCCGGGCGACCCGCTGCTTGCCGCGCTCGCCGCCCTCGAAATACGGGCCGATGTCTATAACCGGAACCTCAAGCAAGGACATTCTCGTCCTCCGGATGCGATCAAACGCTTATGTTGGAATTAGCAGGCCGATCCGAATCCTCGTCCACAAGCGCCGCAGTCTACGCCAAGGCCGTCGGCTGGCGCAATCGCGCCGGCGCTCCCACCCGGGGCCGGTTGGGTGTAAGTTCAGGCCACCCGGATTGCGAGGAGGTCCGCCATGGCAACCGCCGCACGTAAGATCGGCGCCAAAGGCGCATCTTCAAATCGCGAGTATCAGCCCTACCTCGAGGCGGCCTGGGGACTCAAGAATCATTGGTATCCGGCGCTGTTCAGCCATGAGTTGCCGGATCGGCTGGTAAAAGGCGTCACGATCGCGGGCCATGAGATCGCGCTGCGCCGCGCCAAGGGCCGGGTCTACGCGCTCGCCGACCGCTGCGCCCATCGCGGAGTCCGGATCTCGAAAAAATCGATGTGCCTGACCGACGAGCATCTGACCTGCTGGTACCATGGCTTCACTTACGGACTCGAAGACGGGGTGCTCAAAACGATCCTCGCCTCGCCCGACGACGAGCAGATCGGCCGGATCAAGATCCGCACCTATCCGACCTTCGAGCGCAACGGGATGATCTTCGTGTTCGTCGGCGACGAGAACTATAAGCCCGTGCCGCCGATCGAGTCCGACCTGCCGATTCGAATCACGGATGACCCGACCGGGCGGCCGGTGGGATATCTACTGGACGACAACGTTTTCGTGCGCGGGATTCATCGCACCGGAAATTCGAACTGGCGCCTGGCGGTCGAGAACGGCTTCGACCCGGGTCACGTGCTGATCCATTACGACAACCAGATCGTCGCCGCGACCGACATGGCGCTGGCGCTCGGATGGGACCCGGTGGACGCCAAGGCGATCGAGATTATCGACCGGCCCGACGGCCCCAAGGGCATCATGAACATGTAC
>JBGPMT010000028.1:0-16093 GCA_041487135.1 Binataceae bacterium (SeqCode)
ATGGCCATGCTGCCGCGTCTCAAACCCCGCACGTATTACGATCTGGTCATCGAAGTCAGTATCGTAAGACCCGGGCCGATTACCGGCGGCATGGTGCATCCGTATCTGCGGCGCCGCGCCGGCAAAGAGCCCGTGGTTTACCCGCACCCTTGCCTCGAGCCGGTCCTGGCCAAAACGCTGGGGGTGCCGCTTTTCCAGGAACAGATCCTGCGGATGGCGATGGCGGTCGCCGGGTTCAGCGGCGGGGAGGCCGAGGAACTGCGCCGCGCGATGGGTTTCAAGCGTTCGGCGGAGCGGATGGAGAAGATCGAACAGCGGCTGCGCGCGGGGATGGCGCGCAAGGGGATCGTGGGAGCGGCCGCCGACCAGATCGTCCAATCGATCACTTCGTTCGCGCTCTATGGTTTTCCCGAATCGCACGCCGCGAGCTTCGCGCTGATCGCCTATGCTTCCGCCTACCTGAAATGCCATTACCCGGCCGAGTTTTTCGCCGCGATGCTCAACTGTTATCCGCTCGGCTTCTACCATCCTTCGACCCTGGCCAAGGACGCCGAGCGCCACGGCGTAACGGTGCTGCCGATCGACGTGACGCGTTCGCGCTGGAGTTGCACGATCGAGGATCGCGCGCTGCGGCTGGGGCTCAGGTACGTAAGCGGCCTGCGCGAGGATTTCGGCCGGCGGGTCGAGCGCGCTCGCGCGGAGCGTGCGTTCAGGTCGCTAGCCGATTTTGCCGCACGGACCGAAACCGGGCGCCGCGAACTCGATGCGCTGGCCTATTGCGGCGCCTTCAGCGCCTTCGGACTCGAGCGGCGGGCCGCGTTATGGCAGGTCGCGGCGGTCGAACGCGACCCGCAAAGCCTGCTGGCGGGCGTCGAGCCGTCTTCTTCCGATCAGCCGGCGCTCTCCGCGATGACACGGTTTGAGCAGACGCTCGCCGACTACGCGGCAACCGGTCTCACCGCCGGCCCGCACCTGATGGCGCATCTGAGGGGGCGGCTGCGCAAGGCCGGGGTGATGAGCGCTTCCGAGCTGACCGCGGCGCACGACGGCCAGACGGTGCGGACCGCCGGGGTTGTGATCGTGCGACAGCGTCCCGGCACGGCCAAAGGCTTCTTCTTCCTGACGCTCGAGGACGAAACCGGAATTGCCAACGCGATCGTAACGCCCCCGCTGTTCCATCAGCATCGCGCGCTGTTGAGCGGCGCCCCGGTGCTGTGGATCGAAGGAGTGCTCCAGAAGCAGGATGGCGTGATGTCGATCCGCGCCCACCGCTTCGCCCGCCTGAAGCTCGCCCAGGGCGCCCTGCCCCACTCACACGACTTTCACTGAGCGCCGCGCCGCATCGGCAATCGAACCGGCCACTTCCAAATGATAGACTTGGTTTCTGGCCGCCAGGCGGTTCAGCCTTATCCCAGACGGCACCTGCACGCCGGCTCACGCAGAGTATTTCATCGATGCGGATTCGCAGCTCACGGGAATTATCACGTCCTCCGGCGCGGCCCTCTCTCATCCCGCTCCTCGCGGTTGGCGCCGCCTTGATGCTGGGGTTGCAGTTTGCGCTGTCACATCCCGCGCCCGCGGAATCGGCTTCCGGCCCGGCGATCGCGGCCCGCAAGGCGAGCCCAACGTCCGCCGCGCAAAGCGATAACACCCAGCAGCCGGAGGCGATACTTTCGTTCCTCGAGGAAACAATCAACTGGCATCGGCATATCGCGATCGAGGAGCAACTCGTTACCGACCCGGCCGAAACGCTGTACGTGGCCGACGATCGGCAGATGGCGACTGAGGTGGTGGCCCTGGCTTTCCACTACGCCCGCGCACAGGCCGCGGCGATCGCGGCGGCGCAGGCCGCGGTGAATCAGGCCTCGAAGCCCATCACCCTCCCCGGCGACCAGCATCAGCCACGGCCGCCCGCGAATCCTGCCGGCGCCGAATCGGCACCTGATTTCGGCGCAGTGAGCGCCCGCCTCAGTCAAACCCGGACCGAACTCGCGCAGACCCAGGCCAAGGTCCAGGATTTGAAGAACCGGCTGGCGAACGCCCGCAGACGCCAGCGCGCCCTGCTCAGCGCCCAACTGGTCTCCGCGCAGGAAGAGCTGGAGCTTGAGCAGGCACGCGTGGACGGCATCAAGGAGATCCTCGTCTTCGAGAGCGCCGCGCAGAAAACCCGGGCAACCAATGGTCTGATGGCGCAAATCGACGAACTCGAGCGGGCGGTCCCGCAGCGGGGCGAACAGGCGGACCTTTCCGCTTCGGCCATCGGCGGCGCGCGCATCGGCCACCAGGTCGCGCCGAGCGGCATCATGGGGCTTGCCGGACAGCTGCTTGCGCTGCGCAACAAGGACCAGGCGCTCAATGCGACCATCGCGCTGACCGCGGCGCTCAACTCGGGAATCGCCGCGCTGCGCGCACCGCTGATCGATAAGCTCAAGGCCATCGACCAGCGGGGACTCGAGCTCAGCGCGAAAGCCGGACTAGGCGACCTCGCGGCCGTGGAGCGGCGCCGGCAGGCCTTCGCGGCGCTGCTCCAGGAAAGGAAACTCACGGTCGCGGCGATCCTGCCGCTCGCCAAGGCGAGCGTCACTCTGAATCTCTATCAGAACAACCTGGAGCATTGGCGCCAGGCGCTCGATCGGCGCTGGCATGAAGCGCTGCGCGACCTCATCCTGCGGCTGATCGTGCTCGGCGGCCTGGTCGGGATGATCGCCATCGGGGCCGTGGTCTGGCGCCAGGTTGCGTTTCGCTACATCCAGGACGCGCGGCATCGCCATCGCGTCCTCCAGCTGCGGACCCTCACGGTAGCCGTAATGCTGGTGGTGGTGGTGCTGTTCAACTTTTCCAACGAGATTGGCGCGCTCGCGACCGTGATGGGTCTGGCCACCGCGGGCGTTGCCTTCGCGCTGCAGAACGTGATCCTGTCGGTCGCCGGTTATTTTTTCCTGAGCGGAAAATACGGTCTGCGGGTCGGCGATCGCATCCAGCTCGGCGGCGTGTACGGCACGGTAATCGATATCGGGCTGGTCAAGCTCACCTTGATGGAGCTCTCGGGCGAGGGCAATTTCCGCCAGCCGACCGGCCGCGTGGTGGTATTCGCCAACTCGATCGTGTTTCAGTCCAACGGCAACTTCTTCAAGCAGGCACCGGGAATCAGCTTCGTGTGGAACGAACTCAGGCTGACGCTGGCGCCGGACTGCGACTATCTGCTGGCGGAGAAGTTGCTGATGGACGCGGTGAACGATGTATTCGCGCGCTATCGCGAGGACTTGCGGCGCGAATATCGCGAGAGCGGCCATCTGCAAAACGGCTGGTTCGAGCCGCCCGAGCCGCGCAGCCACATCCTGCTCAGCGCCGAGGGGGTGCGCATTACGATCCGGTACCCGGTCGAAGCGCGCCTCGCGATCGACATCAATGACGAGATCTCGCGCCGGCTACTGAACGTTATCAATCATGAGCCGCGGCTGCGCCTGGTAAGCTCCGGCACTCCCACGATCCAAGCCGTGCAGGTGGAGGGCGGCGACGGCGCGCACGCCGGAGTCACGGCCGCTGCAATGGTCCCGGCGGGCGCTCCCGAAGCGCCCAACAAATCGTGAGCTAGGCGACGAACCCGCGTACCAGCACGGCGGTGGCGCGCGACGTCGCGCGCGCGACTGCCACCAGGCTGCCGCCGGAAACGACCTTGAACAGCCCGCCGGAACTCGGGATGCGGCCGGCCAGCACGCTTGCATCGCCGTTACGGATTCTTCCGGCCACGATCGCCGTCACCTCCACCTCATCCATGCCGGCCAAGGCCTCGCGCAGCGTCGTCATGCGCAGCTCTTCGCCCCGCTGCAGCGCGGCGGTCACCTCGTCCAGCGGTGTCGCGTCGCCGATCTCAAAAATGCCATTGCGCGTGCGGCGCAGTTCGAGCAGATAGGCCGCACTGTCGAGCGCGAGGCCGATGTCGCGAGCCAGCGATCTCACGTAGGTCCCGGTCGAGCATCTCACCCGAAACCGCAGCGAGTCCCCGGCCGGCGCGGCGAGCTCGAGCAGCCTTACCTCGACCCGCCGCGCGGGCGGCGGCGGCACCTCGATCCCGCGGCGCGCAAGCTCGTAAAGGCGCACACCGCCGCGCTTGAGTGCGGAGAAGACCGGCGGGGTCTGTTCGATGACACCCGTGAAGCGGGCCGACACCTGCGCGAGCCGCTCGGCTTCCAGAGCCGGCACGGTCGCCGTACGAACGATCGTGCCGGTGGGATCGAGCGTGTCGGTCTCCGCGCCGAGCCGCATGATCCCCACGTATTCCTTTTCGCCCTCCTGGAGGAACGGGGCGAGCTTGGTCGCCTCTCCGATCAGGATCGGCAGGAGCCCGGTGGCAAACGGATCGAGCGTGCCGAGATGGCCGACGCGCGTCCCCCTGGCCAGCCGATGCTTGATCCGGCGGACCACCTCGGCCGAGGTGATCCCGGCCGGCTTGTCGACCAGTGTGACTCCATGGAGCGCCGGGCGCTGCGGCATCGCTATAAGTGGCGGAAGCGGAAGTTAACTCCGCGAACGATCCTGACGCAGCAGCGTATCGATACGCTCGGCGCGTTCCGGGCCGGGATCGAATTCGAAGACCAGGTCGGGCGTATGCCGCAGGCCGAGCGCGCGCCCGATCTGCCGGCGGATAAAACCTCCGGCGCTCTCAAAGCCGGCGATCACCGCGGCGGCGTGCCGGGCGCCTTCCAGATGAGAAAAGAACACGCGGGCGTGACGCAGATCGTCGGTCACCTTGACCCAGGTAATCGTGACGCCGCGCAGGCGCGGATCTTTCAGATCGCGCAGCAGCATCATCGACACTTCGCGCAGCACGAGCCCTGCGACTCGTTCGGGGCGCCGGCCTTCGTTGCTGATCATAATGCATTCGCACGGGCGATGGAGGTTGCCTCAGGGCCGCTCCGGCGAGATCCACCGCTCAGTAGTTGATTATCTCGAGACTCTCTTCGCCGAGCGGCGCGAGGCCGAGCGAGTCAATGAATCTCACGACCTCGCGCAAGGCCGAGTCGACGAAGCCGCGGTCGCTGCCGACCTGGCAGATGCCGAGCTCCGCCCGCTGCCACAGGTCGTGTCCATCGGATTCCGTAATCGAAACGTTGAACTTGTTTCGCACCCGATCTTTTATCGCCCGCAGGACCTGGCGCTTGCCCTTGAGCGAATGATTCTCCGGCAGGAACAGGGTCAGTCTCAATACTCCGACCACCATCGATTCCCCCGCGACTGCTTATCGGCATCACGCCCGCCTTGATCCGGATCTTCGCCCGGCGAAGCGCCCGGAAGCCGGGCCGGATCAGATGCGTCGCGATGGACTCAGGTCTGAAGCTGCTTTTCGACCGCAGCCTGGCCGCGCGGCGTTTCGGCCGGGGCGCCGAGCTTGCGCAGGACCGCCTCCATCTCGAAGCTTTCGACGGTGTCGCCCGGCTTGACGTCGTTGAAGTTCTCCAGCCCGATGCCGCATTCGTAGCCGGCTGCGACCTCGCGCACGTCGTCCTTGAAACGGCGCAGCGAGCCGATCTTGCCTTCCCACACGACCCGGCCGTCTCGCACCAGGCGCGCCCGCGCGTTGCGCGTGACTTTGCCGTCGAGCACCATCGAGCCGGCGATCGTGGCGCCCGGCACATTGAAGACCTGGCGCACTTCCGCGCGGCCCAGTGCCTTCTCGCGATAGGTCGGGGCGAGCAGGCCTTCGAGCGCCTCGCGCATGTCGTTGATGGCCTCGTAGATCACGGTGTAGAGGCGAATCTCGACGCCTTCCTTCTCGGCCAGCGCCGCGGCCTTCTGCTCGGGACGGATGTTGAAGCCGATAATGATCGCGTTGGAAGCCGACGCCAGCGTGACGTCGGTCTCGGAGATTGCGCCTGCCGAGCTGTGGATGAGATCGATCTTGACTTCCTTGGTCGACAGCCGCTGCAAGGCGTCGGCGAGCGCTTCGACCGATCCCTGCACGTCGCCCTTGAGAATTACCTTAAGCTCCTTGACCTCGCCCGCCGCCATCCGCTGGCTCAAGTCCTCGAGCGATACGCGGCTGGTCTTCTGGAGTTCGCCTTCGCGCTGCTTGGAGCGGCGGAATTCCGCGACCTGGCGGGCCTTGGCTTCGTCGGTCAGCACCGTAAATGGCGTTCCCGGCTCGGGAACGCTGGAGAGTCCGAAGATTTCGACCGGAATCGCCGGGCCCGCCGCGGTCATCCGCTGGCCGAGATGGTTGAGCATCGCGCGCACGCGTCCGGACGAAACCCCGCATACGAACGGGTCGCCCGGGCGGAGCGTGCCTTCCTGGATGAGCACGGTGGCCACCGGACCGCGGCCGCGATCGAGCTGCGCTTCGATCACGGTGCCGCGCGCCGGCCGGTCGGGTTTGGCCTTCAGGTCCATCACCTCGGCCTGCAGCAGGATCATCTCGAGCAGCCGCTCGATTCCCTCGCCGGTGCGGGCCGAGACCGGCACGGTGATGGTGTCGCCGCCGTAATCCTCCGGGATGAGGCCGCGCTCGGTGAGCTGCTGCTTGACCCGATCGATGTTGGCCTCGGGCCGATCGATCTTGTTGAGCACCACGATGATCGGCACCTTGGCCTGGCGCGCATGATTGAGCGCCTCGACCGTCTGCGGCATCACACCCTCGTCCGCCGCGACCACCAGGATGACGATGTCGGTCACCTTCGCGCCGCGCGCGCGCATCGCGGTGAACGCCTCATGGCCGGGGGTATCGACAAAGGTGATGGTCTTGCCCCGCGCCTCGACGGTATAGGCGCCGATGTGCTGCGTGATTCCGCCGAATTCCTCGGCCGTGACATTGGTATGGCGAATCGCGTCGAGCAGCGAGGTCTTGCCGTGGTCGACGTGGCCCATGATGGTGACCACGGGCGGACGCGGCAGCGCCTCGCCGCCGGTCTCCTCAGAGGTCTCTTCGATCGCCGATTCGACGTTGAAGGCGACATTCTCGACGGTATATCCGAACTCGCTGGCCACCAGCGTGGCGGTGTCGACGTCGAGCATCTGGTTGACCGTCGACATCACCCCGAGCTCCATCAGCTTCTTGATGATTTCGCCGGCCTTGATGCCCATGTTGCGGGCCAGATCGCCGACCGTGACACCCTCCGCGATACGCATCACGCGTTTGGAGGCGCGCGGCGTGGTGATTTCGGTTTTTCTCTGCTCCTTGCCCGGCAACGCACGCCGTTTTTTCGGCACGCGCATCCCGCGCATCTCGCGCTCGGTCGTGAAATCGGTGGTGCCCTTCTTGATGACGCGCTTTTTCTTTATCGCCCGCGCGCCGGGTTTCACCTGGTCAGGCGGAAGGGCGGGCGGCTGCTCGGCAGGCGCGGAGGGCGTCGCGAAACGACCCGTGGTCGTCGGCCGCGCGGGCAACCCGGGACGCATGGTCGGGGGCGCCGGGCGCGGGGCCGGGCGGCGCAGATCGATCCTGCCCAGCACCTTCGGACCGCGCTGGCTGTCGTCGAGCGAAGGCGCCGAAGCGTGAGTCGCGCCGGTAAGGTTTATCGCGCGCGCGCCCGTGCCTTCCATCCCCGGACGGACCGGCGTCGTGCGCGGACGCGTCTCGACCTGCGGACGTGAGGCTTCGACCGCCGCACGCTGAGGCGGTGCCGTTCGCGCCGATAGCTCCGGATGCGGCTCGGCATGAGGCGCCACGCGATGCGATTCGGCGATGCCGTTGCCGCTCTCGGCAGGGGCCTCGACCGCGGCGTTCGATCGCCCCTCAAGTTCGCCCATTTGCTCCGCGGGCGGCGGCGCCGGGCTTTCAGCCCGCGGCTCCGCACCGGACAGAACGGGCTGGGCCGCAGCCGGCGGACTGAAGGCTTCGAGGACCGGCTCGGAGCCCATCGATGGCGCCGGTTCCCCGAGAAACGGCGTCGCGAACTCAGCAGAACCCTGCGCTTCGACTTCGAAGTGAAATGGCTCGGCGAATCTGCCCGCCGCCATCGGATCCGGCTCGGCGTGACGGCGGCGCATCACGGTGGCGTTGAGACGCTTCTCGACCACCTTGCCGCCGCTGGTTTCGACCACGGTCTCGCGGCGAAGCATCGAAGCTCGATGGGCCTGCTCAGCCAGGTCGGCCTTTATCCGCTCGGCCTCCTCGGGCCTGATAAGGCTCGAATCCTGATGCACGTGAGCCAGTTTCAACCGGCTGGAACTGGCCAACACGTCCTCGAGCGGGACGTTCCATTCTTGAGCGAGGGTCTTAATCCGCTTGCGCGCCATTCTCTCCATTCTACGCGACTGAGGTGCCGCTAGCCAGCCGCATCCTTATCGAACTGGTTATACGGAGTCTTTCGTCCCGATCAATTTTGCGCTTCAGCGAGCGAAACGTCTTGATCCGCGAGGCCAGAAAGCCTTCCAGACAAATAGCGCGCGGATGAAGGTAGCCGCCGCGGCCAGGGAGCCTGCGGTCCGTGTCGATCTCGACGCGATCGCCCGCCGCCGCGATCCTGACCAGCGCCCGCCGTTCGTCACGGGCGCCGCATCCCAGGCAGCTTCTGAGCCCCTTATGACTTGGCTTGCGCTTCGGCATCGCCCTCCGCACCGGCCTCGCTGCTGGCTTCAATCGTTGCGGCCTCGTCGCCTTCGGCTCCGGAGCTGGCCGCCGCTGCGGCGGCTTGCGCGTCGGCTTCGGCCTGGGCCGCAGCAGCTTGCGCGTCGGCTTCGGCTTGGGCCGCAGCCGCAAGGCGCGCCTCTTCCTCGGCCTTGCGCTTGGCCGCGACATGGGTGCGCGCCGCCGCAACTATCTGGCGGGCGCGTTCGGGGCTGATCCCCTCGATATTGAGCGACTCCTCCTCGGACTCGGCCAGTTGCTCGGAGGAGCGGAAGCCCCACTGGTAGAGCAGCTCGGCGTTGATGTCGCCGATTCCGGGGATCGCGTTGAGCGAAGCGCGCGCCGAGCGGGCCTCCTCCTCGGCCTCGGCCTCGCTGCGCACGTCGAGCTTCCATCCGCTGAGCCGATGGGCGAGCCGGACGTTCTGGCCACGCTTGCCGATCGCGAGCGAGAGCTGGTCGTCGGGGACGATCACCTCCATCGCGCGTTCATCCTCATCGACGATCACCTTGGAGACCTTCGCCGGCGCGAGCGCACGGCATACCAGCTCGGCCTGATCGTCGGTCCACGGCACGATATCGATCTTCTCGCCGCGCAGCTCCTGGACCACCGACTGCACCCGCGTGCCCTTCATGCCGACGCAGGCGCCGACCGGATCGACGTCCGAATCCTTGGAATAGACCGCGACCTTGGCGCGGCCGCCGGGCTCGCGCGCGCACTGGCGAATCTCGACGATGCCCTCGTAGATTTCCGGCACCTCCTGCTCGAAGAGCTTGCACAGGAACTCGACCGAGGTGCGCGACAGCACGATCGACAACCCCTTCTCGGAGAGATCGACCTCGGTGATGAGCGCGCGGATGCGATCGCCCTGGCGATAGCGTTCGTGCGGGATCTGCTCCTTTTCCGGCAGGATGGCCTCGGTGCGTCCGAGGTTGACGATCATGTTCTTGCGCTCGAAGCGCTGCACGATGCCCGAGACGACCTCGCCGCGGCGATCCTTGTACTCGTTGTAGATCTGCTTGCGCTCGGCGTCGCGGATGTGCTGGATGAGGTTCTGCTTGGCCGCCTGCGCGGCGATTCGGCCCATCGTCGCGGTGTCGAGCTTGATCAGGATTTCGTCGCCGACCTCGGCCTCGGGATCGTAGTTTGCGCGCGCCTCCTCGAGCGTGCTCTCGGCGGCCGGATTGGTGACATTCTCAATCACGGTGCGAATCTCGAACAACTCGATCTCGCCGAGTTCCTGGTTGTAGCGCGACTCGATTCGCCGGTCGGCGCCGAAGGTGCGGCGCGCCGCCGAATGCATCATCTCCTCGACCGCGGAGACCACGATCTGGCGATCGATACCTTTTTCCTTCGAGACCTGTTCGATAACCCGGTTCAGATCGACTTGCATAGCGCCTCCCCGGGGCGCGACCGTCGGCGCGCGCCGTTATCGGATAAATGATGGAGCAGCCGCGGGGAACCAATCGCGCTCATATCCGGCCCCGCCGCTCTCCGCTCGGTTCTCATTCTAGTCGAACTCGTGCTCGTAATTCGCTTCCTGTATGTCACCGAACCCGATCGACTCACGCCGCCGGCTCAGTTCGTCGTCCACCTCGATACCCTCGGCGCCGACCGCGACCAGCTTACCGAGGAACGATTTCCGGCCTTCTTGAGCATTGCGCGTCCGGATTTTGACGCGTTGCCCGCGATAGGCCTCGAAGTGCTCGAGTTTCGCCAGCGGCCGGTTAATCCCGGGCGATGCGACCTCGAGCGTGTAGCGCCCCTCGACCGGATCGTAGACGTCGAGCAGATCGCCCAGGATTGGGCTGAGCCGCGCCAGATCATCGAGCCCGATTCCACCTCCCGGTTTGTCCACCAGCAGCCGCAGCAAAGAGCTGCGGGCTCCCCGGCGATAGTTGACCGAGACCAACTCGTATCCCTGCCGCTGGAGGTGCGGTTCCAGCAACTCCACGACTTTCATTGCCACCGGATGAAGTTGCACCACGATCACCGGTCATCTCCTCGGGCCCCGTCCGGGAAACGAACCGGCAATTCCGAATCTTCGCCGCCCGGTCGAAACGCCGGTAAAACCAACAAAAAAGTGGGCGGAAGCCCACTTCCGGACAGGCTAGCACCACTTGCCCTCCGCCTTCAAGGCGGCAGCGCATGGCCTGTATTGTAATCGCGGCTACCCGAGCCTGCGGCGCGGCGGCGAGGCTATTCCTCGTCCTCGCGCAGGCGCGCGAGCACCGAGAGATCCTCGAGCGTGGAGGTATCGCCCAGCGTCTCGTCGCCGGCGGCGACCTGGCGAAGCAGCCGGCGCATGATCTTGCCGCTGCGGGTCTTCGGCAGCGCGTCGGTAAAGCGCAGATCGTCGGGACGGGCGAGCGCGCCGATCTCCTTCACCACATGCGAGCGGAGCTCATCGCGCAGCTTGTCGCTGCCCCGCGTGCCGCCCTCGAGCGTGACGAAGCAGACCACCGCCTGGCCCTTGAGCGCGTCGGGGCGGCCGACCACCGCGGCTTCCGCGACTCTGGGATGCGACACCAGCGCGCTTTCGATCTCCATGGTGCCGAGCCGATGGCCCGAGACGTTGATAACGTCGTCGACCCGTCCCATCAGCCAGAGATAGCCGTCCTCATCTCGCCGCGCCCCGTCACCGGTAAAGTAGACGCCGGGAATCTGGCTGAAGTACTGCTGCCGGTATCGTTCCGGGTCGCGGAAGATGGTCCGCAGCATCCCGGGCCACGGTTTTTTGATCACCAGCAGACCGCCCTGGTTGGCTTCGACCGGCTTTCCTTCGCGGGTCAGCACTTCGGCGGCGACCCCGGGCAGGGGCAGCGTGGCCGATCCGGGCTTGGTCGGGATCGCGCCCGGCATCGGACTGATCATGATCCCCCCGGTCTCGGTCTGCCACCAGGTATCGACGATCGGACAGCGCTCGCCGCCGATCACGCGATGGTACCAGATCCAGGCTTCCGGATTGATCGGCTCGCCGACCGTGCCGAGCAGGCGCAGACTCGAGAGGTCGTGTTTCTTGACCCACGAATCGCCCCACTTGATAAAGGTCCGGATCGCGGTCGGCGCGGTGTAGAAGATGTTGACGCGGTACTTCTCGATAATCGACCAGAAGCGATCGTTCTCCGGATGATTCGGCGCGCCTTCGTAGATCACCACCGTGGCGCCCGCCGCCAGCGGCCCATAGACCGTATAGCTGTGCCCGGTCACCCAGCCGATATCGGCGGTGCACCAGTAGATGTCCTGCTCGCGCAGGTCGAACACCCAGCGCATCGTCATTAGCGTCTGCAGCAGGTAGCCGGCGGTGGTGTGGACCACGCCTTTGGGCTTGCCGGTGGTGCCGGAGGTATAGAGCGTATAGAGCGGATGCTCGGAATCGAGCGCTGCCGCCTCGCACTCCGTACTCTGCCTGGGCACCAGCTCGTGCCACCATACGTCGCGTCCAGGGCGCATGTTGACGTCGCCGCCGGTGCGGCGCACCACCAGGCATTTACGCACCGAGGGCGTTTGCTTCAAGGCTTCGTCGACGTTGTGCTTGAGGGCGAGCTCCTGCCCGCGGCGCCATCCGCCGTCCGCCGTGATGCAGACCTTGGCTTCGGCGTCATTGATTCGATCGGCCAGCGCTTCGGCCGAGAATCCGCCGAACACCACTGAATGGACCGCGCCGATCCGCGCGCACGCAAGCATCGCGATCACCGCCTCGGGAATCAGCGGCATGTAGATCGCGACGCGGTCGCCGTCCTGCACGCCGAGGCTCTTGAGCGCGTTGGCGCAGCGCGCCACCTCCTGCGCGAGCATCTGGTAGGTCAGCACCCGCGAGTCGCCCGGCTCGCCCTCCCACAGGATCGCGGCCTTGTTGCGCCGCGGGCCGTCGAGATGGCGGTCGAGACAGTTGTAGGCGGCGTTGAGCTTGCCGCCGGTAAACCACTTGGCGAACGGAAAGTCCCATTCCAGCACCCGGTCGAACTTCTTGAACCAGGAAAGCTCTTTCGCGCAGCTCGCCCAGAAACCCTCGGGATCGTCGGCGGCGCGGCGATAGAGCGCGCGATATTCCTCGATGCTCCTGACCCAGGCCCGGCGGCTGAACTCGGGGCTCGGCGCAAAGCTGCGGTTCTCGCGCAGGATCGATTCGATATCGGGTGATTGATTCTCGGCCATGGGGCTACATCCTTCCTCGCGACTCGCGCATCTTGAGACTCAGGTAAAGACTCGCCGCGTCGCCAATCTCGCGGCGGCCCGAACGGATCGCGCGCAACCGCTCGAGCAGCTCGGGCTCGATGGTGGGGGCGAAGATCGCCGCCAGCTCGACCGCCCGCGCCGCCCATCGGAGCGCCACGCGTCCCTCGGGTCCGCCGAAATCGTCGAAAAACCATGCGCAGCTGGTAAGCGTTGTATGCGCCGCGTGCTGCATCTCGAACAGCGTCGTCAGCCGCTCCTGCCGGGCGGGATCGGACACCCGATGGCGTGCGAAGAACCGCTCGGCGGCCGACGCCGCGGGATCGATTACCAGCCCGATGGAATCCTTGAGCGCGGCGAACGGATCGCTCACGATCGGGGCGGCGAAGCGCGCGTAAATCGCCTCGCAATGGGCGCTGGTGAATTCCATCGCCGCCCGCAGCGGCGCGCGCCATCCCTGGCTCAGCTTCGGATTCAGGCGGCATCCGCAGTCCGATCGCCAGCGTTCGATGCCGTGCGGACAGCTCCACGAGCTGGCCGAGGAGATCGCGAACTCGCCCTGCGCCGCCGGATGGGCCGCAAGATAGGCCGCGCAATTCGTGATCGCGAGGTCCTCGCGCTGCTCGACGATCGCCAGCGCGCGCGCCAACTGGTCGGCGCCGGTGCGCCGATGATGGCC
The DNA here is from genome assembly GCA_041487135.1 of Binataceae bacterium (SeqCode). Taxonomy (GTDB): domain Bacteria; phylum Desulfobacterota; class Binatia; order Binatales; family Binataceae; genus JAJPIG01. The sequence continues at coordinate 13,419 of JBGPMT010000028.1, forward strand.
GAAGTATTCGCCGTCGCACGCCAGCAGCAGCGCCGCGCCCGGTGAAAGCTCAAGCATCGCTTTAACTAGTGATTCGGCCAAAGGCCGCCCCTCGGCCAGCTCGCCGCCCGCGCAGATCGCGCGGGAAAGCTCGCGGTCGAAGCGGAAAATCGCGACTCTTGGGCCCGCGCCGTGCCACAGAAACGGGCCGGCCGAGCGGTCCGCCGCCGAGGCGCCGCGAAACTGCCCTTGATCGGCACCGAGGACCACGAACTTCACTCCCGCCGCCGCGACCGATTCGAGCGTACCCTCGTCGGCCGCGCATTCGGGAAGCCAGATGCCTTCGGCCTGACGGCCGAACCGGTGGCGGAACTCCGCGAGCCCCCATGCGATCTGCAGCTCGCGATCGCGCGGCGAAAGCAGCGGCAGTATGGAATGATTGTAGGCCTGCGCGATGGCGTTGCCATGGCCGCCATGCGCGCCTCGCGAGATCTCGTCTCCGCGCAACATCGCGCGGCAGGCGTTGTCGCCGTGGCGCTCAAGCCAGCGCATCAGGGTAGGACCGCAATCGAAGTTGAGGCGTTCGTAGTTGTTGCGCAGGCGGACCAGCTTGCCGTCCTCGACCCGCGCGACCGCGTTGGCCGCGTAGCATTCGGCCAGAATGCGTTCGTTCCAGTTGGCGTAGGGAGCGGCGCCGCTTTCCGGGCTGATCAGCCCGGTCCAGGGACTTTCGCGCGGCGGCTGATAGAAATGACCATGAACTATCAGGTGGCGTGGTTCGCTCATCAGAGATCAGCGGCTGGTCTGCAATCCCGTCAATCGGCGCGGTAACGCGGCGCGCTGCCGCCGTCGACGATCAGCACGGCGCCGGTGATATAGCTCGCGGCGTCGGAGGCCAGGAACAGGCACGGCCAGGCGACCTCCTCGATCTTGCCGAATCGTCCGAGCGCGCGCGAGCGGACGACCGCCTCTCGAACCTTGGGGTTGGGCCAGGTGCGCGGCGCGGCGCCCTCGGTGTCGATCGGTCCGGGCGCAATGCAGTTCACCCGGATTCCATGCGCGCCCCACTCGGCGGCGTGCGAGATGGTCAGGTTGATAACCCCCGCCTTCGAAGCGCCGTACGGCGCCATCGTGGCGGAGCCCAGCACTCCGGCGACCGACGAGAGATTGATAATCGCGCCGCCGCTTCCCTGGGCTATCATCTGTCGGGCAGCGGCCCGCGAGGCGAAGAACGTTCCGCCCAGGTTTATCTCGACCACTGCCTTCCAGCCATTGGGCGAGAGCTCGAGGCTCGGGCTTGCGATACTCGCGCCATGATTATTGACCAGCACGTCGAACCGGCCGAAGTGCTTGACGGCCTCCGCGACCATCGCCTCGCACTGCGCCGAGTCGCGGACATCGGCCACCTTCATCTCGCAGCGTCCGCCGGCGCCGCGAATCTGGTCGCGAACCGGTTCGAGATGGGCGGCGTTGCGGCTGGCGACCAGGACCGGCGCGCCTCGCGCCGCGAACTCGCGCGCGATCGAGGCGCCGATTCCGGTGCCGCCGCCGGTAACCATCGTCACCTTGCCTTCGACGCTGAATGGATCGCGCATCAGCGGCCGGCCTCGATCCGCAACAGCGCCACGCGCGCCTGTCGGGCGACCGCGGCCTGCGCCCCCTTGCCGAGCAGGGCGGCGCGCCGGTAATGGGCGCTCGCCTGATCGCGTTCACCCTCCGCCTCGTAGGCCCGCGCGATGTTGAACTCCGCGGCGGCGTTATTCGGACAGGCGGAGGCGGCATCCTGGTAGTAGTCCAGCGCGCGTTCGTAATCGCGCGCGGCAAGCTTGTCGTCGCCGCGCTGGGTCGCATCGTGCATCACGCCGTGGTCGCATCCGCCCGGCGCGACCTGCGAACTCAGCGCGTAGAACTGATTCTGTTGCTGCTTGAGCGAATCAATCTGATGCTGCAGGTCTTCGATCTGCTGCTGTTGCTGGTGCAGCTGGCTGGAATTCACCTCGGCCATATTGTCGACGCAGCCGAGGCCCGATGCGATAGCACCAACCGCCGCAGCCAGTGCGACGCCCTGCCACTTGATAGTCATCTCCCCAGAGTCTGCCCGGTCTGTCCTGGTATTTTCCCGATTGCACGGCTCTCTTAGCATGCAACGGAGCCTGCCTCCAACCGACGGTGTGCGCTGCGGGCCGCGCATCTGCTAGTTTCGCTTTCCACGTCCGCCCGGGCGGATTATCGCGATGCTCAAGTCTCGTCCCACAATTCAGAACACGATTCCGATCCTGGCGATGCTCGCCTTTATCGCCGTGATCTCGCGAGCCGCGATCGGCGCCGGACCCGCCGCTGCGCGGATGAGCCCGGCCGACGCGCTGCGGACGATCATGGAGGGCAATGCGCGCTTCGCCTCCGACCATCTGGTGCATCCCAACCGCGATGACATTCGCCGCAGCCACGTGGCCAAGGGTCAAAATCCGTTTGTCGCGGTGCTCTCATGCTCGGATTCGCGGGTTCCTCCGGAAATCATTTTCGACCAGGGACTGGGCGACGTTTTCGTGCTGCGGGTCGCCGGCAATACCGTCGATCAGCTCGGGCTGCAGACTCTCGCCTACGCGGTCGAGCATCTCGGCACCGGGCTGATCCTGGTGCTGGGGCATGACAGTTGCGGCGCCGTCAAGGCGGCGGTTGAGAACTTTCCCAAGCCC
>JBGPMT010000029.1:0-15803 GCA_041487135.1 Binataceae bacterium (SeqCode)
CAGGTCCGCCTCGATCAGGCGCCGGCCCGACGGGTAGCGGCCGTTCTGGATGCGGCGGCGGATGGTCTCGGCCACCATCTCGACCGCCGCGCCGCGCCGGGCGGTTTCGGAGCCGGCCGTGCGGCGGCGTGTTGGCCCGGATTGTTTTCGTAATGCCATCGAAGTCCGTCCGCGCAGCTATAGCAGACTGCGGCTCCGGCTCCGAGCGTCGCCAAAAAAAATGTGCACTCAAATTGTCCTACAAAGCGGCATGGTGCAACGCTATCGGGCGACCCGCTATTTTTCACCGGAGGTTACGCGCGCTGACTGATTTTCACCGCGCCACCGGCCTTTCCGGGTTGCATTTCGGATTGTAAAATCGCGGGCGGCGATGCTAATTGTTCGGCAGCCTGGTGACGCTCACTCGCAAAGGGGGGAGCAGGTTGTTGCAGCGTAGTTTGACAAGCCGCCGGCTGCTTTCCATCATCGTTGCGCCGATCGCGCTCGTGGCCGCTCTGCTCGCGGTCGACGGCGCGCTGCGATGGCGTGAGGCGCGCGCCGTGGACCGGATGGTCCAGGCGCGGGACTTCAACGGCGCGGTTCAGTTTCTCAAGCGCCATTACGATTTCAACCGCCGCTCCGGGCAGCGTGAGCTGCGCCGCTTCGCGCTCGCGATAATGCGCCAGGCGCTCACGGAGCACGATGCCTTCGAACGCTGCTTTGCCGCCACCGGGCTGGCGGTCTACGGCGACTGGAGCGGCCTGCCAGCGATCAAGGCGGCGCTCGCCTCCGACAAGATCATGCTGCGGCGCGCGGCTATCGAGGGACTCGCCGACGCGCGCAACGTCCGGGCGCTCAACCTTCTGCGCTCGCTCTACCGCAATGGCAATCCCCTCGATCGCGTGATGGTGACCGAGGCGCTGGCCAACAGCAGCGACCATGGCGCGCTACCGATGCTGCTCGAGGCGACCCGCAGCAAGGATCCGCAGGTGCGCACCTGGAGCGTCCTGGGACTCGGCCGCGCGGGCGACCCGCGTGTGCTGCGCTACCTGCAGGATCTGCAGGGCGGCGAGCAGGATGCGCGGGTCAACACTGCGCTGGCCCACTCCGAGCTCAGGCTGGGCGATCGCTCGCTGGGCAATATCGCGATACTCGAAACCGCGCTCTATACGAGCGACCCCTCGGCGGCCTCCGACGCGGCGCTGGCGCTCGGCGATGCGCAGGATCAGATCGCGGTGACACAGCTGCGGGCGGCGGTCGGCAACCCGCGGTTCGACCTGCGCGTGCGTCTGGCAGCCGCGGTCGCGCTGACCCGCTATGGCGACCGCGACGGGCTCACGTTGGTGAATTACGTCGCGAGCGAGCCCTACGAGCGCGGCTACCTGCCGCCGCTCTTCAACGATCTCGATTTCTCGGTCGGCCGGGACGTGCTCCTCTCCGCGATGTCATCGGAGGACATCGTGCTGAGGCTCGCGGCCGTCGAGGCGATGGGGCGAATGGGGGGCAGCGCGGAAATCGGGATCCTGACGCAAGCCCTGCACCGGGCGCACGACACCTACCTTGTCGCGCAGATTGCCTGGTCGCTGGGCAGGATCGGCGAGCCCGGTTGCGTCGCGCCGCTGCTCGATCTGTCCGCGAACGCCGATCCGACCGTGCGCGACACGACCGCCGATGCGCTCGCGCGAATCGCGTCCGCCACGCTCAACAACGCCTCGCTCGGCTTCTTCTGATCAGGCGGCGGCGAGCCGGGCGGTATCGATACCGTAAAGCCGGATCACGTTTGACGAAAGCAGCCTGGTGCGTGCGTCCGGCGGCAGATGTCCCAGGAGCTGCTGAATTTTTTCGCGCGATTTCGGCCAGGTCGAATTCGGATGCGGATAGTCATTCGACCACATGCAGTTGCCGTCACCCCAGAACGCAAGCTGCCGGCATCCGACCGGATCGTTGAAGAAGGTGGCAAAGACGTTATCGGCAAAATACTCGCTGGGTAGCCGATCGATAGGCAAATCCATACTACTGCGAAAGCGCTTGAAGTAGTAATCCCACTGCTGAATCGCGAACGGCAGCCATCCGATCTCGTTCTCGACCAGCACCAGCTTCAGACCCGGAAACCTGGCGAAGACGCCGGAGAACAACAGGTCGTAGACCGCGTTCATTACCGCGGCGAGCTTGCGGTTGACCGGGCCACGAAACCATTCCAGGGAATCGGCCCGCGGATCGTCGAAGAGCTTCTTGCTGTAGTCGTGACCGGTCAGAATGTGCAGGCTGACGGGCGTTTTGAGTTCCTGCGCCGCCGCCCAGAGCGGATCGTAATGGCGCGACGAGAACGGCAGCTCGGGTATCGGCGACATCCAGACCTCGATTCCCTTGAGGCCGCGCTCGCAATAGCGCCGGAGGTCCGCGACGGCGTTCGCGATATTGTGGCAGGCGATCAGCGAAACTCCGATCAAGCGCTCGCCGGAAACCGCACAATAGTCACATAGCCAGTCGTTGTATATTTCGAAGCAGGCTCTCTGCAGTTCCGGATCGTCCAGTCCGAACAGCGCCAGCGCAACCGTCGGATAGAGCACTTCGGCGCTGACGCCGTCCGTGCTCATCTCGGACAATCGCGCGTGCGGATCGGAGCCGCCCGGATGCGCCGCGAAGGATTTTGCCCCGGCCTCTGAAATCGGCAGCGGAGCGTCGCGAAAGCGCGCCGGCAGCCGGGTCCGCCACAGATCGATCGGTTCAAAGACGTGCGAATCGGCCGAAATCAGGAGCTCCATTGCGAACTTACCTCGCTACTATCGCAGGACGACTCTCTCTCCCAACTGATTAGTCGGGGACGGATGCCTAAGAAAAGCGGATCACGATATTGCCGATCTCGTCAAGCGTCGCCTGGTTGCCGTGCGCCACCACCACCGTGGTGGTCGGCGCCTCGACGATCGCGGGACCTTCGAAAGCGTGGCCCGCGGCCAGCTTCTGGTAGTCGTAGATTGGCGTCTCCTGCCATCCCAGTTGCGGATCGATCAGCACCGGCCGGCGTTCCTTCAAAGCCGTGCTAAGCGGGCGGCCGTTGGCCTTCGGGACCGCGGGCAGCACCGGTTTGAGCGGCAGCAGCCCGGTGCCGAAGACCCGGTAGGTGATCGCCTGCAGGCCCGCTTCGCGATACCCGGTGCCCTTGCCATAGAGAGTTTCGTACTTCTTCTCGAAGTCGGCCGCGATCGCGCCGACATCGGCTTCATCCAGTTTGCCGTTCTTGACGACGGTGGAAACTTCGGCGATCTGCAGGGTGTAGCGGATATCGAGCTCGCGCCGGGTCTCGATCGCTTTGAACTTGACGCCCTGCCCCTTAAGCCGATCGAGCACGTCTTTTTCCAGGTTCTCGAAATTCCGATTGACGGCCTTCGGATCGAACGGGAAGTTGGCCGGGTCGGAGAGCTCGGCCGAGATGATTATGTCCGAGGCGGCCAGTCCGTAGGCCGAGAAGGCGGCCGCCGTAGGGCCGAGCGGAACCACCAGCTCGCGCACGCCGAGGTCCTTGGCGTAGGCCCAGGCATGGACCGGGCCCGCGCCGCCGAAGGCGTAGACCACGAAATCGCGCGGATCGTAGCCCGCCTCGAGCACCGCGCGGCGCACCAGGTCCGCGGTTTGCGAGTTTTGCACGGCGAACACCGCCACCGCCGCCTGCTCTTCGTCGAGTTTGAGCGGCTCACCGATCTTCTCGCGCAAGGCCTTCTTGGCCAGCTCCAGCTGAAGCGGCCACCGGCCGCCCAGAAAAAATTTAGAATTCAGAATCCCGAGCGCGAGATCGGCGTCGGTGACGGTGGGCTCCTGGCCGCCCCGCCCATAGCAGGCCGGGCCGGGCGCCGCGCCGGCCGAGCGCGGCCCAACGCGCAGGTTGCCGCCGGGATCGACCCACGCGATCGCCCCGCCGCCGCTGCCGATCGACTGCACGCGCATCATCGGCGCGTTAATCGTGTACTGGTTGATGTAACTGGTGGTGGTGAAGACCGGATTATTGTCGACGATCATCCCGACCAGGAAAGTCGTGCCGCCGACATCGGTCGTGATGATGTTGGTATGGCCGAGGCGCGCCCCGAGATGGAGCCCGCCCACGACGCCGCCGGTCAGCACCGAGCCGATGGTCGTGATCGCGTGATTCGGCGCGTCCTGCGCGGCGACGGTGCCGCCCGAACCCTGCATCACCAGCAGCGGACCCTTGAGTCCGGCGCCAGCAAGGTCGCGGCAGAGCGGATCGAGATACTTCTTGAGCGTGGGACCGACCTGGGTGCTCATGATCGTGGTCGCGGCCCGGGAATACTCGCGAATCTTGGGGCAGATGTCGGAGGAGAGCCCGACGAACAGCGCCGGCGCCAGCTCGTGGATAATCTCGCGCGTGCGCCGCTCGTGCGCCGGGTTGCGAAACGACCATAGGTACGAGACCGCGATCGCCTCGACCCCGTCGTTGAGCAAATCCTTGACCGCGGCGCGAACCTCGTCCTCGTTGAGTTTGACGACGACTTCACCGGCGTAGTCGACGCGCTCGGTAATCTCTTTGGCCCGGCGCTTGGGCAGCAGCACTGGCGGCTTGTTGGTCCGTACGAAGTTCTGGATCTGCTCGGGACCCAGTCCGGCGTAGCGCCCTTCGATATTCATGATGTAGATCGAATCGCGATGGCCCTTGGTGGTCAGAAACCCAATTTTTGCCGTGTCGCCGGTCACCAGCGCGTTGAGCGTCGAGGTCGTGCCGTGGCAGACATACGAGGTCTGGGCCATCAACTGATTCAGCGTGAGCCCGAGCGTGCCGGCGAGTTCCTCGAGCGCCGCGATCACGCCGCGCGAAAAATCCGGGGGCGTGGAGGGCGATTTCGCGGAACCGACCACGCCGCTGTCGCTGGAAGCAAAAGCGTCGGTGAAAGTGCCGCCGACGTCGACCCCGATTGCATAAGTCATCTCTGGACCCACCTCATCTCGATCACTCTAATTTGCCATCCGCTCAAATCACAACGCGGTGCTATCCTGTAGGGCGCGTGCAAAGCAAGAGTCAAGCGGCAGGCAAGCGCCCGGCCGCCCGATAGCAACCGGCAAAATTCTCTGATAATTGCATTCGGATCGGGACTTTTCAGGTTGGTGGCCGGATAATAGCGGAGACTCGAGGAAAGATTTAGAAACCATGCAATTCATTCTCGGCATAGACATCGGCGGAACTTTCACTGACGCTTTTGCGACCGACGAGCAGGCGCGAGTGGCATCCGCCAAGGCGCCATCGACGCCCGACGACTACGCACGCGGCGTGATCGACGCGATCGACGAACTCGCGGCCCGGCTGCAAATCAGCACCGAGTCGCTGCTGCGGAGCACGAGCTATATCTGCCACGGCACCACCGCTTCACTGAATTCACTGGTCACCGGGACGGGCGCCACGGTCGGCTTCATGACCACCTGCGGCCACGGCGACTCGATCGTGATCATGAACGGCGAGGGGCGCTACGCGGGTTTGGGTCCGGAGCAGATCCAGGACTTCACGCGCACCAACAAGCCGCCGCCGCTGGTGCGAAAGCGCCTGGTCAAGGAGATCGACGAGCGCGTCGACTACAAGGGCGCCGAGCTGCTGCCGCTCAACGAGGAGGTCACGCGCGCGGCGGTCAAGGAATTGATCGACGAAGGCGTGGCGGCGATCGCGGTCTCGCTGCTGTGGTCGTTTCGCAATCCATCCCATGAGAACCGCATCCGCGATCTGATCCACGAGGTGGCGCCCGATCTCTACGTGAGCCTGTCGAGCGAAGTCTGCCCGCGCATCCGCGAATATCCGCGCAGCGTCACGACCATCATGAACGGCCAGGTCGGGCCGGCTCTGCGCGCCTATCTGCGCTCGCTCGAGGCCGAGCTTAAGCGCCGCGAATTTGGCGGGGTCCTGCTGATCATGCAGGGCTCGGGCGGCACCATTTCGGCCGACACGGCGCCGCGCCAGGCGATCAGCACGATCGGCTCGGTGCTGGTCGGGGGGGTGGTGGGCTCGGTCAATCTCGGCGAATCGCTGGGCCATAAGAACATCATCTCGACCGACATGGGCGGCACCACTTTCCTGGTCGGCATGGTGGTGGACGGCAAGCCGGTGACCGCGACTACCACCATCATCAATCAGTACACGCTGAACCTGCCGATGGTGCGCGTAGCCGCGATCGGCAGCGGCGGCGGCGCGATTGCGTGGATCGACCAGGGCGGCAATCTGAAGGTCGGCCCGCGCAGCGCCGGCGCAGCACCAGGGCCGGCGTGCTATGGCACGGGCGGCACCGAGCCCACGATCACAGACGCAGACCTGGTGCTGGGTATCCTCAACCCGGACTTCTTCCTCGGCGGGAGAAAGCAACTACGCCGCGATCTTTCGGAGCAGGTGATTCGCGACAAAATCGCCACCCCGCTCAAGATGAGCGTCGAGGCGGCGGCCGCGACCATCTACAGCATCGCCAACGCGCAGGCCTCCGACCTGGTGCGCAAGGTGGTGGTTAGCGCCGGGTACGATCCGCGCGACTTCGCGCTCTATTCGTTCGGCGGAGCCGGACCGGTCCACTGCGCGGGCTACGCGGCCGACCTCGGGGTCGCGTCGGTGGTGGTACCGCTCGGCTCGACCGCCGCGGCCTTCTCGGCCTTCGGCCTCGCGGCCTCGAACGTCGGGCTCACCGCCGAGGTCTCGCGTCCGCAGAATTTCCCGGTGCCGGCCGAAGTCGTCAACCGGACGTTCGAGGAACTCGAGACCCGGCTGCGCGCCGACCTCGAGGAGCAACGTATCCCGTTCTCCCGCGTCACGATGGCGCGCGAGATCGACATCCGCTACACGCTCCAGTTGGCCGAGGTCTCGACGCCGGTCAAGTCGGACAAGCTCAGCGAGGATGACATCCACGGAATCAGCGACAGCTTCGAGGAGCTCTACACCAAGCTCTACGGCAAGGGCACCGGCTATCGCGAGGCCGGCCTGCAGTTCATCACCTACCGGGTTTACGCGGTCGGCTATCTGCCGTTCAAGCCGGCCCTGCCCGCGCTGCCCAAGGCCAGCCATGCCGTCGAGTCGGCGATCAAGGGCCGGCGCCGCGCGTTTCTGGATATGACTGCGGGATGGACCGAGACCACGGTTTACGATTACGAGAAACTGACCTTCGGTCACGAGATAAACGGCCCCGCGATCGTGGAGGCGCCGACCACCACGGTGGCGGTCCCGCCGCGCGCCGCAGCCATCATCGACCGGTTCGGCAACCTGGTGCTGCAGTTCAAGTGACGGGTGCGAGGTTATGATTCAAACCATCGCCGGCTCCGAAAAATTCGCCTATCGGCCGAGCTCGCGCGCCGAGATCCTGAAGAAAGTGCCCGCAAAACTGCGGCTGCATAGCGTCGATCGGCAGCAGGTCGCCGAGCTCGATCCGCTCACCTACGAAGTGATTCGCCATCGGCTGTGGGCGATCACGGAGGAGATGGGCGAGGCCATCAAGCGGATGTCCGGTTCAGTGGTGGTGACCGACTGCAACGACTTCGATTGCGCCGTGATGGACGAGTTGGGCGACGAGGTCCAGGTCGGGCTCTACAACGCCCAGCTCTGCGCCTCGATGGACATGGCGGTCAAGTGGACGCTCGAGAACCGCGCCACGAATCCCGGCATCGCCGAGGGCGACATGTTCCTGTGCAACGATCCGTGGGTCGGCGGCGGATTGCATCAGAACGACGCTTCGCTGTTCGCGCCGTTCTTCTGGGAAGGCGAGCTGCTCGGATGGACCTGCGCGGTCGCCCATCAAGTGGATGTCGGCGGCGTCTCGCCCGGGAGCTGGACGCCGCGCTCGGAAAACGTCTTCTGGGAATCGTTGCCGACCCCGCCGATCAAGCTCGTCGAGCGCTACCAGCTGCGTTCGGATATCGAAGACGCCTTCCTGCGCCGCTCGCGGATGCCCAAACTGCTGGCGCTCGATCTGCGCGCAATGATGGGTGCGAACAACGTCGCCCAGGAGCGGCTGACGGTGCTGATTCGCAAGTACAGCGCCGCCATCGTCAAGGCCGTCATGTACCGCGTGATGGATGACGCCGAGGAGCGGCTGCGTGCCAAGCTCCGCAGCCTGCCCGACGGCACCTGGCATTCGGTCTCCTATCAGGATCAGGCGAAAAGCGGCGACCGCGGATTGTACAAGGTCGTACTCGCGATGACCAAGCGGGGGGACCGCCTGATCTTCGATTTCCACGGCACCGACCCGCAGGTCGTCGGGATGATCAACTGCACCTACGCCGGGATGCGCGCGGGCGTGCTGGCGATCGTGATGATGTGGCTGTGCGGCGATATCCCGTGGGCACCGGGCGGAATCGAGCGCTGTCTCGAGTTCATCAGCGAGGACGGCACGCTCAACAACTGCAACTTTCCCTCCGGCATCTCGAAAGCCTCGGTCGGCTCGACCTGGGCAACTCACAACGTCGCCATCGAATGTATCGCGGCGATGCTCGACATGCATCCGACCCATCGCGAGAACGCGATGAGCATCTGCACCGGGACCTGGGACCTGATCCTGCTCTCGGGCGTCGACCAGCATGACAACGGCTTCGTCACGATGCTGTGCGATCCGATGGCGGGCGGGCTGGGCGCGCGCACCGACCAGGACGGCGTCGATACGGGAGGCGGACCATGCATCCCGATGGGCCGCGCGGCCGACGTCGAGATGAACGAGTTTCAGTTCCCGATTCTCTATCTGTGGCGGCGCGAGGAAGTCGACTCGGGCGGACCGGGGCGGTTTCGCGGCGGGCTCGGCGCCTCGAGCTGCTTCATGATTCATGACTCCTCGCTGCGCTCGATGGGCCTGGTGGTCTCATCCTCCGGCAAGGCCGTGCCGCTGGCGTGCGGGGCGAGCGGCGGCTACCCGGCGAATACCTCCTACGACGTGGCGGTGCGCAACTCGAAGATGCGGCAGCTTCTGGGCGGCCGCCGATGGCCGCGGGAGCTCGAGGAGCTCGGCGGCGCGTTCGACCATCTGCCGCCCGAGTGCGATACGCAGATCGGCTGGGACGACGTCTATTACACCAACTGGCAGGGCGGCGGCGGTTACGGCGATCCGTTGCTGCGCGATCCTGAGCGGGTGGCCTGGGACGTCGCCGAGCGCAAGGTCTCGCGCGAGGCGGCGCGAAATCTGTATGGCACGGCGCTCGACGATCGCGGCCAGGTCGCCGCCGACGCGACCCTCGAGCTGCGCCGGCAACTCCTGATGAGACGCGCGGGAAGTCCCGCTAAGCCGCCGCGGGCCGCGCGGGCCGCGGAGCCGGGATGGTCGCGAATCGACGACAACGTCGTGACCGACGCGGACGGGCGCTGGTGCTGCGCCCATTGCGGAACCGCGCTCGGGGATAGCGGCCGGAGTAATCTCGATGGCGCGCTGATACGCCGCGGCCATCCGAGCGAAGCCGGTCCCCAGATTCGCGGCGAGCCGCATCGGTTCGTCGATCAGCACATAATTTTTCGCCAGTCCTGCTGCCCCGGATGTTACGTCGCGTTGCTGACGGAGATCGTTCCCGAGGACGAGACCCAGTACCGGACAAAGACGCTGTCGCCGCCGCAAGAGTCCGGCGCCGCGGCAGCCGTGAGAAAAGGTTAGGCACGATGATCCAGACGATTGCAGGTTCCGAGAAGTTTGCTTACCGGCCGAGCCCGCGCGCCGAGATCCTGAAGCGAGTGCCGAACAATCTCGGGCTCCACTCGGTGGACCGCGAGCGGGTCGCCAAGATCGATCCGCTCACTTACGAAGTGATCCGCCATCGGCTGTGGGCGATCACCGAAGAAATGGGCGAGGCGATCAAGCGCATGTCCGGCTCGGTGGTGGTGACCGACTGCAACGATTTCGATTGCGCCGTGATGGACGAGCTGGGCGACGAGGTCCAGGTCGGCCTTTACAACACGGAGCTGTGCGCCTCGATGGACATGGCGGTGAAGTGGACGCTCGAAAATCGCTCGGTCAACCCCGGCATCGCCGAAGGCGACATGTTCCTGTGCAACGACCCGTGGGTCGGCGGCGGCATCCATCAGAATGACGTGTCGCTGTTCGCGCCGATGTTCTGGGAAGGGAAGATTTTCGCCTGGACCTGCGCAGTCGCCCATCAGGTGGACCTCGGCGGGGTCTCGCCCGGGAGCTGGACGCCGCGCTCCGAGAACGTCTTCTGGGAATCGCTGCCGACGCCGCCCATCAAGATCGTCGAAAAATTCGAGCTGCGCTCCGATATCGAGGATGCCTATCTGCGGCGCTCGCGGATGCCCAAGCTGATCGCGCTCGATCTGCGGGCCAAGATGGGCGCTAACAACGTCGCGCACGAACGGCTCGGCACGCTGATCCGCAAGTACGGCGCCGACACCGTCAAGGCCGTCATGTACCGCATCATGGACGACGCCGAGGAGCGTCTGCGCGCCAAGCTCCGCAGCCTGCCCGACGGCACCTGGCAAGCCGTCGCCCATCAGGACCAGGCCAGACAGGGCGAGCGCGGGCTCTACAAGATCGTGGTCGCGATGACCAAGCGCGACGACCACCTGACCTTCGATTTCCGCGGCACCGATCCGCAGGTCGAGGGCATGATCAACTGCACGTACTCCGGGATGCGCGCGGGCGTGATCGGCATCCTGCTGCCGTGGTTGTGCGCCGATATGCCGTGGGCGCCGGGCGGCCTTGAGCGCTGCATCGAGCTGATCAGCGACGACGGCACGATCAACAACTGCAACTTTCCCTCCGGCATCTGCAAGGCCTCGGTCGCCTCATGCTGGGCGACGCAGAGCGCCGTCACCGAGTGCTTGTCCGCGATGCTCGATACCCATCCGGTCTACCGCAAGAACGCGACCAGCGTCTGCTCGGGCTCGTGGGATCTGATGCTGCTCTCGGGTATCGATCAGCGCGATCAGGGCTTCGTCACGATGCTGTGCGATCCGATGGTCGGAGGTCTGGGCGCGCGCAGCGACTCCGACGGCGTCGACACCGGCGGCGAGGCCACCATCCCGATGGGCCGCGCGGCTGACGCCGAGATGAATGAATTCCAGTTTCCGATCCTCTACCTGTGGCGCCGCGAAGAGCCTGATTCGGGCGGCCCCGGCCGTTTCCGCGGCGGGCTCGGCGGCGCCAGTTGCTACGTGATTCACGATTCCTCGGCGAAACGCATGAACATCGTGATCTCATCCGCCGGCAAGGCGATTCCGCAGGCTTCGGGAATCAGCGGCGGTTATTCGTGCAACACCTCCTATGACGTGGCCGTGCGCAATTCGAATTTTCGCCGCACGCTCGCGGCCGGGGGACGCTGGCCAAGAGACCTCGCCGATCTGGGTGGAACGATCGAGATGATGCAGCCCGAGGGCGGCATCGAACTCGAATGGGACGACGTCTACTACGCCAACTGGCAGGGCGGCGGCGGCTACGGCGATCCGCTGCTGCGCGAACCCGAGCGGGTGATCTATGACGTCGCGGAGCGCAAAATTTCGCTCGCCGCCGCGCGCGACATCTACGGCGTGGTGCTGAATCGCAAGCGCGAGGTCGAGGCTGACGCGACGCGCAATTTGCGCCGCCAGCTATTCATCAAGCGCGCCGGCAAGCTGGGGCGGGAACCGCTCCCCGGCAAGGCGCCCGCGGAGGGCTGGTCGCGAATCGACGATAACGTGGTGGTCGATCGCGAGGGCCGCTGGCGATGCGGCCATTGCGATACGTCGCTGGCCGAGCGCGGCCAGAACTATCTCAATGGCGCGCTGCTCCATGAGGGTCCGACCTCGGAGGCGGGACCGCAGATTCGCGGCGAGCCGCATGAGTTCGTCGACATGCCGGTGGTCTTCCGGCAGTTCTGCTGTCCGGGATGCTACGTCGCGCTGTTGAGCGAAATCGTTCCAGCCGAAGAGGTCCAGTACCGGTTGAAGCAGCTCGCGACCGAGCCGGCGAGCGCCGCTCGCGCCTAGTCGGCGGCGGTCGGCATCGCCGCGATCACGGCGCGCGTATCGGTCAAGACGCCGAATTGCGCGAGGACCTTGTCGGCCAGCAGCTTATGCAGTTCCGCCTCGGGATCGGCGCAGCAGTCCTCGACGATGACGATCGAGTAGTCGGCGTCGAAGGCGTAGGCCGCGGTCGAGAGCACCACGCGGCTGGTTGAAATCCCGGTCAGGAGCAGGGTGTCGATGCCGCGGGCCCGCAGGATGGTCGTAAGGTCGGTATCGAAGAAAGCGCTGACGCGCCGCTTGACGACGATCGGCTCGTTGGGCAGCGGCGCGATCGCGGAATTGATCTGCGCGTCGGCGCCCGACTCCTTGAGCAGCCCGGTTCCGGAGAGCCGGCCGATCAGGAGATTGCGCGGATGAACCTCCGGATAGCCCTCGCGGAAGCGCACCACCACGTGGACGACGAGAATGTCGGCCTTGCGTGCCGCGTCGATTACCGTGCGCAGCGTGTCGGGCATGTTCGCGCGCTCGGGATTGTTCTGCTTGAGCGCTCCGACCTGCAGATTCTGCATGTCCATCGCGATCAGCGCAGTGGTGCTTTTTCTGAGTTTCAAATCGGCCATGCCTGACCTCGCTCTCCTCGCCGCACGGGTTGGCGCCGCAGGTGGCGGACTGCAGGGAATCGCGCTAGCTTGCGGCGGCGATGATGCCATAATGGCGGCGCGCGGGGCCAACGGAAAAATTATTTGTTGATGGAGTGCATGAATGGCGGTTACGATTCCCGGATCTGAAATCTTCGCCTACAAGGGCAATCCCCCCGAGGTAGTGCGCGCGAAGGCGGCACCATACGTAAATTTTCACGAGGTTTCCGCGCGCGAAGCCGATCACCTCGACCCGCTGAGCTTCGAAGTGATCAGGCACCGGCTGTGGATGGCCACCGAGGAGATGGGTGATGCGATCAAGCGCATGTCGGGATCGATCGTCGTCACCGACGCCAACGATTTCAATTTCGCCCTGATGGATGAGGTCGGCGACCTGGTCCAGATCGGACCCTACAACGCAGGGCTCGCGATCGCGCTCGATCGCGCCGTCAAGTGGACGCTCGAGTATCGCGCCGAGAACCCGGGCATCGAAGAGGGCGACATGTTCCTGTGCAACGACCCGTGGGTCGGCGGCGGGATGCATCAGAACGACGTCGCGGTCTACGCGCCGCTGTTCTGGGAGGGGAAACTATTCGGCTGGACCTCGGCCTCCGCCCATCAGCTCGACCTCGGCGGCGTCGCCCCCGGCAGCTGGACGCCGCGCGCGCGCAACGTCTTCTGGGAGTCGCTGCCGACGCCGCCGGTGAAGATCGTGCGCGGCAACCGGCTCCAGCGCGACGTCGAAGACCTCTATCTGCGCCGCTCGCGGATTCCGCGGCTGGTCGCGCTCGACCTGCGCGCGCAGATCGGCGCCAACAATTTCGCCCATGAACAAATCCGCATGCTGATCCGCAAGTACGGTCCCGACATGGTCAAGGCGGTGATGAAGCGGATGCTCGACGATACCGAGCAGCGGGTGCGCGCCAAGCTGCGGGCGATTCCCGACGGCAACTGGCACGCGGTGGCCTACCAGGAGGAGGCCCGCGAGGGCGACCGCGGCCTCTACAAGATCGTTCTCAACCTGACCAAGAAGGGCGAGCGCCTGACCTTCGATTTTCGCGGCACCGACCCGCAGGTCGAGGGGCTCATCAACTGTACGCACAGCACGCTCCATGCGGGGATCCTGTGGAGCGCCCTGCCCGCGCTGTGCGGCGACGTGCCATGGGCGGCGGGCGGCTTGCTGCGCTGCCTCGATATCATCAGCGAGGACGGCACGCTCAACAACTGCACTTTCCCGGCCGGCATCTCGAAGGCCTCGGTGGCATCGGGATGGACCACCGCGAACGCCGTGCAGGAGTGCTTGGCGAAAATGATGATCGCCCACCCCGAGCATCGGAAGTCCGCGATGTCGGTCTGCACCGGGACCTGGTCGCTGGCGGTGCTGTCCGGGCTGGACCAGTATCACAAGCCGTTCGTGACCATGCTGATGGACCCGATGGCGGGCGGCATCGGGGCGCGGACCGACTGCGACGGTATCGATACCGGCGGACTGCCGGGAATCGTGATGGGACGGGCGCCGGACGTCGAGATGGTCGAGTTCATGAATCCGCTGCTCTATCTGTGGCGGCGCGAGGAGCGCGACTCGGGAGGTCCGGGGAAGTTCCGCGGCGGGATGTCAGCCTCGATGTGCATCATCCCGCATAAGACCGACGTGCCGATGAGCCTGGTGGTCTCGGGCTCGGGCAAGGCGGTCAGCATGAACGTCGGCCTCAATGGCGGATATCCCGGCAGCACCCAGGTCGACATCACGATTCGCGATTCAAACGCGCAGGCCCTGCTGCAGCGCGGTGTGATCGCCGAGCAGCTCTCGGAAATCGAAGGACAGGTCGAATATCAGCCCTCGGAAAAGGAATCTTATCTGAATCCCGCCGATGTCCACTTTCTGCACTGGCAAGGTGCCGGCGGCATGGGCGATCCGATCCTGCGCGACCCCGAAATGGTGCGCCGCGACATCCTCGAGCTGCGCGCCTCGGCGGAAGCAGCCTGCGACGTATACGGCGTAATCCTGGACGCGAAATTCGCGGTCGATCCCAAGAAAACCGAAGAGCGACGCACCCGCATCCGGCACGATCGCGAGGCCACGGCAAAGCGCGCGGGCAAGGCGGCGGCCCAGCCCCAGCCGCATCAGCATGCTCACCACGGCGCGCCGGACCTCCATTGGAACGACAACCTGGTGGAGACCGACGCGGACGGCCGGCGGGTCCTGAAATGCAATCACTGCGGCCATTCGATCTGCGCCCGGGGCGAAAACTACCTGGAGCATCTGGCCCTGGTCGAGGGCGCGCCGGAGCAGGCGGGTCCGCAGATTTTTCCGGAGCCGTGGCGTTACGTGGATACCAAGGTGCTGTTTCGTCAGTTCTGCTGTCCCGGATGCTACACCGCGTTCCTGACCCAGGTGGTTCCGGAAAACCATTTGACACGCTATGACCTGGACAGCGCGGCATAGGAATCACGCGCAGGAGGTAATCCGATGAGCGCACAGGCGCGCGCGGCGGTCCTGGAAGCACCGGACCGTATCGCTATCAAGCGGTTTGCGATCCCCGAGGTCACTGACGACACCGGCCTGCTGAAAGTCGAGATGGCCGGCATCTGCCACACCGACGTCGGCCTCTATCACGGCACGGTGAGATACGCGGAGTATCCGCTGATACTGGGGCATGAAATCCTCGGTCGAATCGAACAGATTGGACCGATCGCACAACGTCGATGCGGCGCGAAGCGCGGGGATCGGGTAGTCGTCGAGGCGATGGTGCGATGCGGGTTCTGCCGCGCCTGTATCGATGGCAACTACAAATTTTGCGAAGCTCACGTCGGCTACGGTACGAACATTTCCGCCACGGTCCCGCCCCATCTGTGGGGCTCCTATGCCGAGTACATGCATCTCGCGCCCGGCACGCTGGTTTACAAGATTCCCGACGACCTGCCGACCGAGCGCGCGATCCTGCTCAATGTCGCGACCGCCAACGCAATTCAGTGGACCATCCTGAAGGGCGGCCTCAAGCTCGGCGACGTGGCGCTTATCCAGGGCGTCGGACCGATAGGATTGGCCTGTATCGCCGTCGCCCGGGAGGCCGGCGCGAGAACCATCATCGCGACCGGCCGCAGCAGCGATCGGAACCGGCTAGACCTCGCCAAACGCTTCTCCGCTGATCTCGTGGTCAATGTCGACGAGCAGGATCTCGCCAAAATCGTTCACGATGCGACCGACGGCCGTATGGCTGACGTGGTGGTCGACGTCACCGGCGCGAGCGCGGCGGTCGCCAAGTCGGTCGAGATGGTGCGCG
>JBGPMT010000030.1:0-15685 GCA_041487135.1 Binataceae bacterium (SeqCode)
AGGGCCCCCGATCAACAGGCGCTCTAGCTGACCTAGCCGCTGCGGAAGCATCGGGAGCATACCAGGATCCGCCGCACGCCGCCGCCGATACTGGCGCGGACCTCCTGCAGATTCGGATTCCAGCGTCGCTTGGTCTTGTTGTTGGCGTGACTCACCCTATTGCCGACTGACGGCCGCTTCTGACAGATCGCACAGTGTCTCATGGTTGACCCAGCTTCCCGGAGATGGCGCCTAAGGATAGCGGTATCGCGCGCGCGATCAAAGGGTCTCGCCGGCGATCAAACCCGCGCCTCGAGCAGGGATGTGGATTCAAGTGCTTCGCCGCCGCTTGAGTAGCTCACCCGAAAACTCCATTGTGTAACCAGGCCATGGACCAGCGCCTGATTCATATTCTGCCGGAGCAGGTCGCGAGCCAGATCGCCGCGGGCGAGGTGGTGGAACGGCCGGCCTCGGCGGTCAAGGAGCTGGTTGAGAACTCGCTCGACGCGGGGGCGCGCGCGATAAGCGTCGAGGTCGGGAGCGGCGGGCAGCAGCTGATTGCGGTGACCGACGACGGCTGCGGGATGACTCGTGAAGACGCGATTCTCTCGATTCGCCGCCACGCCACCTCCAAGATTCGCGACGCCTCCGACCTGAGCGCGATTCGCACCCTGGGCTTTCGCGGCGAGGCGCTCGCCTCGATCGCCAGCGTCTCCCGCCTCACGCTCAAGACCCGCCGCGCGGCCGCCGCACACGGTATGGAACTGCGCGTCGACGGGGGCGAGATCGGCGCCGCGAGCGAGTGCGCACTTGGCCCGGGCACGCGAATCGAACTGCGCGAGCTCTTTTTCAACACCCCGGCCCGGCTCAAGTTTCTCAAGACCTTGGCGACCGAGCAGGCCGCGATCACCGAGGTGATTCAGCGCCTCGCGCTTGCCAGCCATGCGGTTGCCTTCCGGCTCGCCGCCGACGGCCGCATCATCTATGACCTGCCGCGCACGGGCTCGCTCCTGGAACGTTTCCGCCAGCTCTTCGGCGATCGGCTGGCGGCCGGGATGCTGCCGTTCGACCTGGTCCGCGACGGCGCGCGCGCCCACGGCCTCGCGGCGCAGAGCCAAAGCTCCTTTCCGAGTCCCAGGCTGGTCTTCAGCTTCGTGAATCTTCGCGTCGTGCGCGATCGGATGCTGGCGCGGACCGTCGCCCAGGCTTACCAGACGCTGCTGCCCCGCGGACGCCATCCGGCGGTCGCGCTGTTCGTCGAGCTCAGGCCCGAACAGGTCGACGTCAACGTCCATCCGATGAAGACCGAGGTGCGGTTTCGAAACTCAGGCGCGGTCTTCGAGCTTTGCTACTCGGCGTTGCGCGATCGCCTGGCCGATCAGCGCGAAGAGGCTGCGCGCAATACCGCCGGGAACGTGGCCGCGATCGGCACGGCCGGCCATCTGGCGGCGGGCGAGGCCGAATCGGGCTTCGCGCCTGCGCCGCTCGCCGAGCGGGCGCAATCCGCAACGGCCGCGCCCGCGGGCGACGCCCGTGCGGCCCGCGAGCCGCGGGCCCTGCGGCTGGTTCCTGACCCCGCGGGAGCGAGCCGGCCGCTTCAATCGCCGCTCGGACTCGGGTTCGGCGGGGCGCTGAGCGAGGCGTTTGCGCGCGCGACGCCGGGGCTGGTCGCCGCCGATCGCTCGGCGGGAATCCCGCAGTACTCGAATCTGAAAATCCTCGGCCAGTTGTTCGCCGGCTATATCGCACTCGAGGGACCCGACGGATTCATCCTGGTCGATCAGCATGCCGCCCACGAGCGCGTCACCTTCGAGCAGCTCCGCGCGCAGATGCGCGCGGGCGGCGTCCGGGTGCAGGCGCTGCTGGCGCCGGCCACGCTGGAGCTCAACCCGGCGCGCGCCGCATTGATCCAGGCCTCGCTCGCCGAGCTCGGCGCGCTAGGCTTCGACCTCGAAGCGTTCGGCCCGGCGACCGTCCTGCTCAAAGGGGCGCCGGCGGTGTTCGGGGCCGGAAGCGGCGTCAAGCTCCTGTCCGACATTATCGATAGCCTGGGCGATTCGGGGCTCCGCGCCGGAGGCGCCGACGGGTTCGAGGATTGGCTGAAGCAGCTCGCCTGTCACGGCTCGATCCGGGTCGGACGGCTGCTGGAGCGGGCCGAGATCAGCGCGCTGCTTGCCGAGCTCGACCGCACCGAGTTCAAGACCAACTGCCCGCACGGCCGGCCGGTCCATATCCAGTTCGGCCGGGGCCAGATCGAGCGGATGTTCCGCCGCTAGGTTCCCGTGACTGCGCAGAGAGGGGATTTCCGCCAGCGAGTCGGATTTATCGTCGGACCGACCGGCTCGGGCAAGTCGGCACTCGCGATCGAAATCGCCGCGCGGCTGGGCGCCGAAATCGTCAACGCGGATTCGCGGCTGTTCTACCGCGGCCTCGATATCGGCACCGCCAAGCCGGGCGCCGAGGAGCGCGCCCGCGTGCCGCATCATCTGATCGACATATGCGCTCCGGACGCGGCGATCGACGCCGCCCGCTTCGCCGATCTCGCGCGCTCGGCGATCGGCGACATCGTGCGCCGCGGGAAGCCTCCGCTGGTCGTGGGCGGAAGCGGGCTCTATCTGCGCGCGCTCCAGCATGGATTGTGCGCCGGCCCGGGCGCTTCGCCGGAGCTGCGGCGAAGTCTTCGGGAGATGGCTGCCGAGCGCGGCTGCGCCGAGCTGCATCGCGAGCTCAGCCTGGTCGACGCTGCGGCGGCGGCGCGGATCGGATGCCATGACTTGCCGCGCATCGTGCGCGCGCTCGAGGTCTTCCGGCTGACCGGCGAGCCGCTCAGCGATCATCAACGCCGGCACGGGTTTTCCGAGCGCCGTTACGACACGCTGAGCGTGGGCCTCGCGCTCGACCGCACGGCGCTCTACCGGAGGATCGATGAGCGGTTCAAAGCGATGCTCGCCGCGGGGCTGGCCGACGAGGTCCGCGCACTGATTGGCGCGGGTTATCGCCCCGACCGCCCGCCGCTCAGCACGATCGGCTACCGCGAGATCGCCGCCCATCTGCGCGGCGAGCGGACGCTGGAAGAGGCCGCCGATGCGGCCCGGCGCGAAACCCGGCGCCTGGCCAAGCGCCAGCTCACCTGGTTTCGCCGCGATCCGGGAATTTTCTGGCTCGACGCCGGGCGCACCGGCGGGCAGGCGCTGGCGATGTTTGCGGAGTTTTTTGATGGCCGCGCCCGGCCACCGGGCGCGCCACAGCATGACGCAGCCTGCTGACAACCGACCGCCCGGGGAGAGCGTGGAATTCCCGCAACCCGATCTCGAAGCGCAAATCGAAGCGCTCCGGGGCCGGCTCGCGGCGGCGCGTTCGGCGCGCGAGCGGGCGGCGCTGATAGCCGAGCAGCGGCGGCTCGAACGCAAGTGGGCCGCGAGCCTGAGCGCCATCGACCGGGTCCGGATGGCGCGCAATCCGGCCCGTCCGCAGACGCTCGACTACGTGGAGTATCTGCTGAGCGACTTCATCGAGATCCACGGCGATCGGCGTTTTGCCGACGACGGCGCGATCGTCACCGGGCTCGGCTACTTCCTGAAGCGCCCGGTCGCGATCGTGGGCCATCAGCGCGGCCGTTCCACCCGCGAACGGCTGGAGCGCAACTTCGGCAAGCCACGCCCCGAGGGTTACCGCAAGGCGGCGCGGCTCTACGAACTGGCCGATCGCTTCGGCCTGCCGCTCATCACCTTTGTCGACACCCAGGGCGCGGACCCCGGGGTCGGCGCCGAGGAGCGCGGGCAGGCCGAGGCGATCGCGCGCAATCTCGAACTGATGGGCCGGCTCGGCGTGCCGATAATCAGCTGCGTGGTCGGCGAAGGCGGCTCGGGCGGCGCGCTCGCGCTGGGGGTCGCCAACGTGATCCTGATGCAGGAGTACGCCTCGTACTCAGTGATTACGCCGGAAGGATGCGCCGCGATTCTGTGGCGGGCGGACGGGCCCGAGAAGGTCGCAGTGGCGGCCGCGGCGCTCAAGCTGTCGGCGCCCGACCTGCTGGCGGCTGGGATTATCGATGAGATCGTGCAGGAGCCAGTCGGCGGCGCGCATCGCGATCCCGCGGCAGCCGCCAAGACCTTGGGCGCGGCCTTGCGCAAGCATCGCGAGCGCCTGCTCAAGCTGAGTGCGCCGGATTTGCGCAAGCATCGCGAGCGCAAGTTTGCCGCCATCGGCAAAGCCTTCCTCGAGCGCCGCCCGGTTGCATCGGGCCGCCTGATCGAATAGCGGTGGGCTCCGGAATGCGCGCGGCGGATGCGAAGAAAGCGTCGGCGCCTGTGGCTTCAATCGAGAATCTCAGGGCGCGAATCGACCAGCTCAACCGGGAAATCGTGCGCCTGGTCTCGGAGCGCGCTGAGGTGGCGCGCGCGATCGGACGGCTCAAGCCGGCGCTGCCCGGCGCGGTCTACCAGCCCGCGCGCGAGCGCCAGGTGCTCGACCAGGTCGCGGCGCTTAATCCGGGACCGCTCGGCGCCGAGCAGCTCAAGCGGATCTTCGTCGAGATAATCTCGGCCTGCCGCGCCCTGGAGCATCCCATCCGCGTCGCCTTCCTGGGTCCCGAGCATACCTATTCTCACGAGGCGGCTCGCGAGCACTTCGGCTCAAGCGTGGAGTTCGATCCGCAGCCCACTATCGCGGCGGTCTTCAACGCGCTCGAAACCGACCGCGCGGACTTCGGCGTGGTGCCGGTCGAGAATTCGACCGACGGCTCGGTCACGCTCACGCTCGACCTGCTGATCGACACGCCGCTGGTGATTATCGGCGAGATCCTGATTCCAATCCGGCACGCGCTGATGTCGCTCGACGGCGAGCGCGGCACGATCCGCAAGATCGTGGCCCATCAGCAATCGCTCGGCCAGTGCCGAGCCTATATCGCGGTGAATTTCCCGCACTGCGAGCTCGAGGCGATGGTCTCGAACGCAGCCGCCGCGCAGCGCGCCGCGAGGGAGCCCGCGCTCGCCGCGATCGCCTCGCGCGCCGCCGGCGAGGCCTACGGGCTCAAGCTGATCGCCGAGAATATCCAGGACCAGTCGCACAATACGACGCGCTTCCTGGTGATGGGCAAGAATCCGGCCGAACCGAGCGGCGTCGACAAGACCACCGTGCTGTTCGCGGTGCGCGACAAGGTCGGCGCGCTGCATGAGGTCTTAAGCCTGTTCGCCCGCGCCCGCATCAATATTACCAAGATCGAATCGCGCCCGATGCGCTCGCGGCCGTGGGAGTACCTGTTCTTCATCGATCTGAGCGGCCATCGCGCGGACCCGCGCGTGCGCCGCGCACTTAAGGCGCTGGAGCGCGTAACGCTTTTTTCAAAGGTACTGGGATCGTATCCTGAAGGAAGGTTGGGCGGCGTCTAGCCAGGCCCTGCCGGAGTCGCCTTGGTCAGAGCTGAAGATCTGGTCCTGCCCGGCGTCGCGGCCATTCATCCTTACGAGCCCGGCAAACCAATTGAAGAGCTCGAGCGCGAACTCGGGATCGGCGAGGCGTTGAAACTCGCCTCCAACGAAAATCCACTCGGCCCCTCGCCCAAAGCGATCGAGGCGATCGTCAAAGCGCTGCCGGAGCTGAACCGTTATCCCGACGGCGGCTGCTGGGTGCTGCGCCACAAGATCGCGGCCCGTCATCGGGTCTCGCCCGAGCAAGTCTTCGCCGCCTCGGGTTCGGTCGAGGTGCTGAACCTGCTCAGCTTTCTGTTCCTGCGGCCCGGGCTCAACGCGATCTACCCGGAGCATTGCTTCGCGATCTACCCGCTGGCGACGGCGGCGGCCGGCGGCGAGGGCCGGGCGGTGCCGGTGCGCGACGGCTTCTACTTCGATCTCGAGCGCGTGGCGGACGCGATCGATGAGCATACGCGGATCGTGTTCCTGGATAATCCGAACAACCCCAGCGGCACCATCTTCCGGCGCGCAGAATGGGAGCGCTTCCTGGGGCGAGTCCCCGAGCGGGTGGTGGTGGTCGCCGATGAAGCCTACTCGGAGTTCGTGCGCGACCCCGACTACCCCGATTCGCTCAAGTACCACAATGCGGACCGGATGATAGTGACGATGCGCACCTTCTCGAAGATCTTCGGGCTGGCGGGATTGCGCGTCGGCTACGCGGTGGCGCGTCCCGATATCGTCACGCTGCTCAACAAGGTGCGCCAGCCGTTCAACGTCACCTCGCTCGGGCAGATCGCGGCGGTGGCGGGGATGGACGACCATGAACATGTGCGCCGCACGCTCGAAGTCAACGCGGGCGGGATCGAGTATCTCGAGGGCGAGTTCCGCCGCCTGGGACTCGGCTTCGTGCCGACCCATGCGAATTTCATCCTGGTTGACGTCGGCGACGGACAGGCGGTGTTCGAGAAGCTGATGCGCGAGGGCGTGATCGTGCGGCCGATGGGCGGCTACAATTTTCCGCGCCACGTGAGAATCAGCGTCGGCACGGCCGAGGAGAATCGCCGGCTTACCGAGGCGCTGGCAAAGGTGCTCTGAAATCCCGCTGCCCGCCTACGCCCTTTTATCCGCCGCGGGGCGCGAATACCCTGCTCTGGTGGCCGTGATGGTGACCGCGCGCACCCGATGACCGTGCTGTTCAAACAAGTGACGATTTGCGGGGTCGGCCTGATTGGCGGCTCGCTCGCGCTGGCGGCGCGCCAGGCCGGCCTGGCCGGGAAGATCGTCGGGCTCGGGCGCAGCGCGCAGAACCTGGAGCTGGCGCGCGAGCGCGGGATCATCGACCTCGCCACGCGCGATCCAATCGAGGCGGCGCGCGGCGCGAGCCTGGTGGTGCTGGCGACGCCCATCCGCACGATGCCGGCGACGCTCAGCGCGATGAGGCCGGCGCTCCCGCCCGACGCGATCGTCACTGACGTCGGCAGCGTCAAGCAGTGGGTGATTGCGAACCTCGAACGCGAGCTGGGTCCGCGGATGGCGCTGGTCGCGGCGCATCCGATCGCCGGCAAGGAGACCACCGGCGCCGGCGCCGCCGATGCCGCGCTGTTCGCCGGTCAGCGCGTGATCATCACGCCGTCGGCGCGCAGCACGCCCGCGGCGCTCGACCAGATCGAGACGCTCTGGAAAGCGACCGGAGCGCGCGTCAGCCGGATGCCGCCCGAGGTCCACGACCGGCTCCTGGCCCGCGCCAGCCATCTGCCGCAGATCATCGCGAGCGCGTTGGCGGCGGCACTTGGCGATTCGCTGGTGGACGGGACGCGGGTGGTCGATTACGGGGCGGGCGGGCTCCGCGACACGACCCGCATCGCGGCTTCGTCGCCCGAGATGTGGATCGATATCTGCCTGACGAATCGCGAGGCGATTATCGAGGCGCTGGCCGGCTTTCGGGGTAGCCTCGATGAGTTTGCGGCCTGCGTCGAGCGCAGCGACGCCAAGGGCCTGAAGCGGCTCTTCGAGCGCGGGCGCGCGATGCGCAAGGGATTGCCGTGAAACCGCCGGCGACCAGCGCGCGGACCCGGCCGATCATCGCAATCGACGGACCGGTCGGGGCCGGCAAGTCAACGGTGGCGCGCCGGCTGGCACAGGCGCTCGGCTTCGGTTACGTGAACACCGGCGCGATGTATCGAGCGGTGGCGCTGGCGGCGCGAAACTTAGGCATCGCGCCCGACGACCCGCGGCTCGAGGAAAAGCTCGCGAGGCTGCTGCGCTCAATTACGATTTCATTCGCGGGAGATCGCCTGCTGCTCGACGGCCGCGACCTGACCGACGAACTCGGCGCTCCGGAGATCGGCGACTTGGCCTCGCGTTTCTCGACCCTGCAGGTGGTGCGCGACGCGATGCGCGAGCTGCAGCGCAAGGCCGGCGCGGCGGGCGGCGTGGTGATGGAGGGGCGCGATATCGGCACCGCGATTTTCCCCGACGCCGAGTTTAAGTTCTTTCTCGATGCCGACGTCACGGTACGCGCGCGGCGGCGTCACGAGGAGCTGGCCGCCAAAGGTGTCGAAATTGACTTCGACCAGGTGCTCGCGCAGCTCCGGGAACGCGACCGGCGCGACCGGGGGCGCGAACTCGCGCCGCTCAGAAAGGCGCCCGATGCGATATTGGTCGATTCGAGCGGACTCAGCGTCGATCAGGTTGTCAAGCTGATGAAGCAGCGGGTCGAGGGTTGAGTCTCGCCGGTCAAGGCCTTGCAACCCAGCTAGACTGGTTGTAAGCATTTCTCATAGCCTCGAAGTTCCCGCGGAAGGTCCCACTAAATGGAGAAAGCTTTGCCTGAAAAGATCGACGGAGGAATCGACGAAGGAGAAAATGATTTCGAGTCGTTGATGGAACAGAGCCTGCACGCTCCCCGCACCGGCGACGTACTGACTGGAACGGTGCTGCTGGTTACACGCGACAACGTCATCATCGACATCAATTACAAGTGCGAGGGCCAGGCGCCGCTCGCCGAGTTCCTTGACTCTGAGGGCAACCCCACGGTCAAGGAAGGCGACGAGGTCGACGTCTACTTCGAAGGCACCGAGACCGACAACGGCACGGTGATGCTCTCGCACGCCAAGGCCGAGAAGTTCAAGGTCTGGCGTGAGCTCGAGCGCGCCTTCCAGAACGAGACTCCGGTTGAAGGCGTGATCCTCGGCAAAGTGAAGGGCGGGCTCAAGGTCGACATCGGGGTGCCGGCCTTTCTCCCGGGATCGCATGTCGATATCCGCCCGGCGCGCAATCTCGATCGCTACGTCGGCCAGCGCGGCCGCTTTCAGATCCTGAAGTTCAATCGGGCGCGCGCCAACGTGGTGGTCTCGCGCCGCACCGTGCTGGAGCGCGAACGCGCCTCGCTTAAGGAGCAGACCCTCAAGGTGCTCGAGGAGGGCGTCATCCTCGAAGGCGCCGTCAAGAACATCACCGACTACGGCGCGTTCATCGATCTCGGCGGCCTCGACGGCCTGCTGCATATCACCGACATGTCGTGGGGCCGCCTGCAGCATCCCTCGGAGGTGCTTAAGGTCGGCGACAAGGTCAAGGTGGTGGTACTCAAGTATGATCCCGAGCGCGAGCGCGTTTCGCTCGGCATGAAGCAGATCATGCCCGCTCCGTGGAGCAAGGCGGCGGAAAGTTATCCGCCCGGCCTGCGGATCAAGGGCAAGGTCGTGAGCGTTACCGACTACGGCGCGTTCGTCGAGCTGGAGAAGGGCGTCGAGGGACTGGTGCATGTCTCCGAGATGAGCTGGAGCAAGCGCGCGGTCCATCCCTCGAAGGTCGTGAACGTCGGCGATACGGTCGAGGTCCAGGTGCTGGGCGTCGACGAAGCCAATCGCCGGATTTCGCTCGGCCTCAAGCAGACCGAGCCGAATCCGTGGCAGGAGCTGGCGCGGCGCCATCCGGTGGGCAGCACGGTCCATGGCAAGGTCAAGTCGGTCACCGATTTCGGGGTGTTCGTGGAAATCGAGCCGGGCATCGACGGCTTGGTGCATATCTCCGATCTGTCGTGGACCCGCAAGCTCCGTCATCCCTCGGAGCTGGTCAAAAAGGGCGACGAGGTCGACGCGGTGGTGCTGGGGGTGGAGGTTGAGCACGAGCGTGTGAGCCTCGGCATCAAGCAGACCACCGGCGATCCATGGCAGACGGTGGGCGAGCGCTATCCGCTCAACACGCGGGTCAAAGGCAAGGTCAGCTCGGTCGCCGATTTCGGCGTGTTCGTCGAGCTCGAGGAGGGCATCGAGGGACTGATCCACATCTCGCAACTCAGCTCGGAGCGGGTCGACAAGCCGCAGAGCCTGTTCAAGGTCGACGACCAGGTCGAGGCGCTGGTGGTTCAGGTCGACACCAAGGAGCGGAGAATCGGGCTGTCGATCAAGGCGCTCAAGCAGCACGAAGAGCGCGAAGAGATGCAGGCCTATCTCAAGCGCGAGCACGAGGCGGCCCGTTTTTCGCTCGAAGACATTCTCAACGAAGAGCTGCGGCTGGATCGCGATGACACCGAGGGGGGCGAGGCCCGCAGCCGCGGACGCGACCGTTAGGCCGCCCCGCACGCTGCACCGCCCGCGCCGGACCTCACCATGACCAAGCGGGAAATCATCGAGGAACTGCTGGCACGCCAGCAGCGCTTTTCGCGCCGCGACTCCGAGACCACGGTCAACGCGATGTTCGACGCGATGGCGAAGGTGCTGGCGCGCGGCGATCGGATCGAGTTGCGCGGTTTCGGCAGCTTCGGCGTCAAGCAGCGACGCGCCCGCCAGGGGCGCAATCCCAAAACCGGCGCGCTGGTCGCGGTCGAGGCCAAGCGGGTGCCGTTCTTCCGCGCCGGCAAGGAGCTACGAATCGAGGTCAATGGCACGGCGCAGGAGCGGTCTTCGCAATCGGGCTGAGAGCGCGGCGGGGCTCCAGCGATTGTGGGCGCCGTGGCGCCGGACCTATGTCGAGGCCGCCGCCGGCCGCCGCCCCGTCAAATGTATCTTTTGCCTGCGCCGGGCAGGCCCCGCGGCGCTCCGCGAGCGACTGGTGCTGTCCGCCGCCCCGCTCGTAACCGTGATGCTCAACCGCTACCCGTACAACAACGGCCATCTAATGATCGCGCCGCGGCGTCACGTCGCATCGCCCGAACTGCTGAATCCCGGGGAGCGATCGGCGCTGGCCGAGATGATCGCGGCGGCGGTCGCCAACCTGCGCCGGGCCTATCGCCCCGACGGTTTCAATCTTGGCGCCAACCTGGGCCGTGCGGCGGGCGCCGGATTTGCGGCGCATCTGCATTGGCACCTGGTGCCGCGCTGGGAGGGTGACACCAACTTTATGTCGGTGGCGGCAGGCACGCGGGTGCTCTCCGAGATGCTCGATGAGAGTTTCGCGCGCCTGGCCCCGCTTTTCAAAACCGGCCGGCAACCCATATCCTAGATGGCAAGACTCTTACGCCAGGACCCATGATGAACCAGGATCTGCTCGCGATTACCACTCTGGGCGCGCTCAAGAACGCCGGCTACCGGACCGTGCCGGTGCGGATCGAGATGCGCAACAACCTGCTCAACCGGCTCAAGCGCAGGGAGCGCACGCTGCCGGGGATCGTGGGCTACGACAAGACCGTGGTACCCGAGATCGAGAACGCGATCCTCGCGGGCCATCACATGATCCTGCTGGGCGAGCGCGGGCAGGCGAAATCGCGGATCATCCGCTCGCTGACCGGCCTGCTCGACGAGTTCGTGCCGGCCGTCAAGGGCTGCGAGATCAACGACGACCCTTACGCCCCGATCTGCAAGTCCTGCCGCCGCCGGCTCGAGGAGCGCGGCGAGGGGCTCGAGATCGCATGGCTCACGCGCGAGCATCGCTACGGCGAAAAGCTCGCCACGCCCGACGTTTCGGTCGCCGACCTGATCGGCGAAATCGATCCGATCAAGGTCGCCGAAGGACGCTATCTGGCCGACGAGGAGACCATCCATTACGGACTGATTCCGCGCACCAACCGCGGCATCTTCGCCATCAATGAACTACCCGATCTCACCGAGAAGATGCAGGTCGGCCTGTTCAATCTGATGGAGGAGAAGGACGTTCAGATCAAGGGTTACAAGATTCGCCTGCCGGTGGACGTGGTGTTCTTCGCCAGCGCGAATCCGGAAGACTACACCTCGCGCGGGCGCATTATCACGCCGCTCAAGGACCGCTTCGACGTCCAGATCCGCACCCACTACCCCAAGACCATCGAAGACGAGATCGCGATCATGGAGCAGGAGTGCAGCTATCCGCTGCGGCCCGACCTGCCGCTGCGGGTGGCGCCCTTCATGCGCGAGGTACTGGCGCACATCACGTTCGAGGCGCGCGCCTCCAACGAGATCAACCAGTCCTCGGGCGTTTCGGTGCGCGTGACGATCAACAACTTCGAATCCGTCATCTCCAACGCCGAGCGGCGCGCCGTGATGGTGGGCGAAAACGAGATTGTCCCGCGCATCACCGACCTGCCCTCGCTCTATGCCTCGACCGCCGGCAAGATCGAGCTCGAGTACGTTGGCGAGGACAAGAAGGAAGAAGATCTGGTCGAGCGGCTGATCAACCGCGCGGTGCTCAAGGTCTTCGACCAGTACCTCAAGCTCGACGACCTCAAGCCGGTCATCGCCTACTTCGGCCAGGGCTGGGGGGTCGAGGTGTCGGACATGGCGCCCTCGACCGAGTATCTTGAACCGCTGCGCGAGGTGCCGGGATTGCGCGAGGCGGTCGAACGGCTGGGACCGTTCGAAACTCCGGGGCTGATGGCGGTGGCGAGCGAGTTCATCTTCGAGGGCCTGCACCTCCATCAGAAACTCAACAAGGAGCGCCAGGGCGGCGGCCGCCTCGCCTATCACGCCTGACGCTGCGCCGATGAACATCCATCGCTACACGCGCTGGGATGGCAGCCAGCGGGTCCGGTTCACCGCCGACCAGCTGTTCGAGAAGCTGGCCGAGTATCTCTCGTACACCGACGACGTGCGCCAGGCGATGGACTGGATCATGCGCCAGGGGCTCGACCTCGACGGCGCCAAGATGATGGGGCTCGAGGAGTTCATCGAGCAGCTGCGCCAGGAGATGCGCAAGCACTATCGCGAGATCAACCTGAAGAATGCGCTCTCCGAGATCGAACGCAAGCTCGAAAGCATCCTCGAGCGCGAGCGCCGCACGCTCGGGGCGCTGCGCGATCGCAAGCCCGGAATCGAGGAGAAGGAGCACGAGCTGGCGCGCGTACCGCGCAAGCTCTCGGAGGCGCTGAGACGGCTCGAGAATTACGAGTTCGAGGACGCCGAGGCGCAGGCCGATTTCGACGAGCTACTTAAGGAATATGACAATGTCCGCGACCTCGAGAACTTCCGCGATCGCCACGGGCAGGCCTTTCGCGGACCCAAGAGCCTCGGCTATCGCGAGGCGGTCGACATGATGCGCGAGATGGAGCGGATGCGCAATCTCGAGCAGGCGCTGACCGCGGGCGACCTCAACCAGGTCTCGGGCGACGAGCTGCAGGCCATGCTCGGCGGGCAGGCGCAGCAGGATTTCGAGAACCTTAAGCAGGTCATGATGCTGCTGGGTGAGTCGGGTTACCTGGTTACCAAGGGCGACCATCTGACGCTCTCGCCCAAGGGCGTGCGGCGGATTGGACAACTGGCGCTGCGCGACATCTTCCAGGGGATGCTGCGCGACCGCAGCGGCGGCCATGCGATGGAGCATCGCGGCGCGACCCAGATCCGGCCCGACGCCACCAAGCCCTATGTCTATGGCGATCCGCTGAATCTAAACCTGGTCGCGACCCTCAAGCACGCCCTGACCCGCAAGCCGGGCGTCCCGCTTACGCTCAGTCCCGAGGACTTCGAGGTTTTTGAGAGCGATTACGCCACCACCTCTTCGACCGTGCTGTGCCTCGACATGTCGTGGTCGATGAGCTGGGAGGGGCGGTTCGCCGCGGCGAAGAAGGTCGCGATGGCGATGGAGACGCTGATTCGCTCCAAGTACCCGCGTGATTTCTTTGCGATTGTCGGCTTCTTTACCCGCGCGGTCGAGCTCAAATTGAAGGACCTGCCCGAGGCCTCGTGGAACATGGGCGACCCGTTCACGAACCTGCAGGACGGGCTGCGCCTGGCGGCCGAACTGCTGGCGCGCCATCCGTCGCGCAACCAGCACATCATCGTGATAACCGACGGCCAACCCACCGCCTATTTCCAGAACGGGCGGGTGTTCTGCGAATGGCCGCTGTCCTTCGGCGGCATCAGCATGCGCGCCGCGCAGGAGACGCTCAAGGAGGTCGAGCGCGTGACGCGCAAGGGCATCACGATCAACACCTTCATGCTCGACGACTCCCCGAGCCTGCGCGCCTTCGTCGAGAAGATGACCCAGATCAACCGGGGCCGGGCCCTGTTCACGCGTCCAGATCGGTTGGGGGAATACCTGCTGGTCGACTATCTGTCGCACAAGCGCAAGAAGATTTGAGACCCGGCCGGCAGCCAAATTTTAACGCCTGAGGTCTGCCGGAATATTACCCGGATTCGACCGCGCCGGGGCTTTGCCGGCCCTGCCTTTACTCGGCTGCCGGGCTCTGTTAGCCTCTGCTGTCAAGAAAAACCAAAAGGAACAAGCAAGACTCCTGATGCCCCTCGCGTCCGCTCGCAAGTTGGAAATAGTCCAGTCGCACGCGCGAACTCCCAAGGATAGCGGTTCTACCGAAGTCCAGGTGGCGCTCTTTTCTGCCCGTATCGAGCAGTTGAGCGGCCATCTTCGGACCCACGCGAAAGACCATCATTCGCGCCGGGGACTGCTCAAGCTGGTCAGCAAGCGCCGCCGGCTGCTGGACTATCTACATGCGCGCGATGTTGCTCGCTACAGAGAGCTGATCGAAAAGCTGGGCATTCGGAGGTAGGCCCGAACGGATGGTCGCGCGGCCCGCGCCGCATCGACCGGGCTGGCCCATCGGCTGCTTGAGGCACTGGACTAGCCGCAAGCCAAAGCCGCCAGTTTACCGCCACGGACCTGCATCCTGCCTTCCTGGCAAGGGCAAGGAAATGTATCGAAAACTAGAGATTGAACTTTCAGGGCGGCCGCTGTCGCTCGAAACCGGGCGTCTCGCCCGTCAGGCGCACGGCGCCGTACTCGCCCAATATGGTGAGACGATAGTGCTCGCGACGGTGGTCTCGCTCTATGACGCGAGGAACAAGACCGACTTTCTCCCGCTGACGGTTGACTACCAGGAGAAGACTTTTGCCGCCGGCAAGATTCCCGGCGGCTTCTTCAAGCGCGAAGGGCGTCCTTCCGAGAAGGAAATCATCACTTCGCGCCTGATCGATCGCGCGATGCGGCCGCTGTTTCTCAAGGGTTATGACCGTGAAACCCAGATTATCGTCTCGGTGCTGTCCGCCGATCGCGACAACGATTCCGACGCGCTCGCGCTAATCGCCGCCTCGACCGCGCTCGAGGTCTCCGACATCCCTCACCTTGGTCCCGTCGCGGCCGTCCGGATGGGCCGCATCAACGGTCAGATGGTGGTCAACCCGCTGCTCGGCCAGTTGGACCAGAGCGACATCTCGATGATGGTCGCGGCCAAGCCCGACTCGATCATGATGCTCGAGGGGGGCGCCGGGATCGTCGACGAAGAGGCGATTCTGGAGGCGCTCTTTACGGCCCATGAAGCGATGCATCCGATCTTCGAAATCCAGCACGAGCTGCGGCGCCTGGCCGGCAAGCCGAAACGAGAATTCACGGCCAGGCAGATCGATGCGGCGCTGGTGGCGCAGGTCCGCGGGCGGGTTGGCGGCGAACTCGAGGCCATGCTCGCGATCAAGGGCAAGAAGGACCGCTCCGCCGCGGTCTACGGATTATCGGATAAGGTGGTCGCGGAACTCGGCGGCGAGGACCCCGAACGCGCCGCGGCGGTCGCCGAGGCCTACGATTCGCTGGTGCGCGAGCGGGTGCGCAAGACGATCCTCGACGACGACCGGCGTATCGACGATCGCAGCTCGACCGAAATCCGCCCGCTGAGCGCCCAGGTGCAGATGCTGCCGCGCACGCACGGCTCCGCCATCTTCACCCGCGGCGAGACCCAGGTGCTCGCCACGGTCACGCTCGGCACCTCCTCCGACGAGCAGAAGATCGACGCGCTCTTGGGCGAGCGCTACAAGAAATTTCTCTTGCACTACAACTTCCCGCCGTTCTCGACCGGCGAGGCCAAGTTCCTGCGCGGCCCCTCGCGCCGCGAAATCGGCCACGGAGCGCTCGCCGAGCGCGCGTTGCTGCCGGTGCTGCCG